>NZ_BQXK01000031.1:0-32102 GCF_030158995.1 Acidovorax sp. SUPP2825
CGGGCCTGCAAGGCCCCTCATGCACCCAGGCGCAGACCGCTGCTGGGCCTCATCACGCTCAAACGGCTACTGGCGCCCACTCCTCCCTATTCGGATTCGTCAAACATGGGGTTGTGAGAGGCTCCCAGTAGGTTCGCCACACCGGGCGAACATCCATTCCTTGTTCCTGGCGCGGGCTGACCTTGCCGGCCGCCAACTTGGCCCGCTCCCGCGCCACCTCGACGTCGGCATCGAACGCCAGCGCCACGCCCATGCGCCGCTTCACGAAACTCTCGGGTTTGCCGAACAGGCGCAGGTCGGTGTTCGACACGCGCGTGGCCCCAGCTCACCGCCGTTGCTGCAACCAGGCCATGAGGGCCCCCTTCTCCATCGGCATGGCGATGTGGTAGCCCTGGCCCTCGTGGCAACCCATGTCCAGCAGGGCGCGCAGTGCGGCGGCATCCTCGATGCCCTCGGCCAGCACCTGCAGCCCGAGCTTGCGACCCAGTTGCGCCACCATTTCCGCGATCCGGACGCCGTGCGGCTCGCCCAGGTGGCGCACGAAGGAGCGGTCGATCTTGATGCGGTCGAGCGCCAGCCGCTCCAGGTAGCTCAGCGAGGAATAGCCCGTGCCGAAATCGTCGATCGCGATGGAGATGCCTTGCGCGCGCAGGCTGGACAGGGTCGAGTTCAGCAATTGGGTGGGCAGCGCGGCCACCGACTCCGTGATCTCCAGCTCCAGCTGCGGCCCCTTTAGCCCGCTGTCCGCCAGGGCCGCGCAGACCGTGTCGAAAAAAGCGGGGTCCTGCAACTGCACGGACGACACGTTGACCGCCATGCGCCCGGGTGCATGGCCCGCCGCCAGCAACTCCCGCATGCAGGCGCACGCGGTGGACAGCACCCACTTGCCCAGCGCCACGATGAGTCCCGAATGCTCGGCCACCGGAATGAACTGGTCGGGCGATATCAGCTGGCCGTCGTCCGCGCGCCAGCGCACCAGGGCTTCCAGCCCCACCAGGCGCCGGGTCGCCAGGTCGATCTGCGGCTGATAGACCAGAAAGAGCTTGGCCGTGTCGATGGCCGCCCGCAGGTCGGACAGCAGCAGCGCCCGGGTGCGGGCCTCGGCCCCCATGTGGTCCGAATATTCCAGGTGCTGACCGCGGTGGTCGCGCTTGGCGCGCTTCAAGGCGATGGTGGCGTCCTTGACGAGGTCGGCGCCCGCCTGCGGCACCTCGGGCAGGAAGACATAGCCGCAGGTGAGCGACACCTTTTGCGCCACGCCATTCACCGCCAGGGGCTGGCGAACGCAGTCCAGCAGCCGCTGCAGCGACACCTGCGCCACCGCCCCCAGCACGCCGAACGTGTCCGCCCCCAGGCGGGCCAGCAGCACGCCCGGTGGCAGTGCCGCGGACAGCGCGCGGGCGACCCGCTCCAGCAGGCAGTCTCCGAAGCGGTGGCCCATGACGTCGTTGGTGGCGCTGAAATCGTCGATGTCGAGCAGCGCCAGGATGTGGCCGCGCGTGCCGAGGCGGGCGCATTCGTCCACCTTCTCGACGAAGTGCGCGCGGTTGGGCAGGCGCACCAGCGGGTCGTAGTAGGCGTATTCATGCAGCCGCGCGAGCAGGCCGTGGTTGTGCAGCAGGGTGCCCAGGTTGGCGCAGAAGACGTCCAGCATCTGGGTATCGAGCGCGCCGCGCGCCGCGGGCACGTCGATGAAGACGGCCATGCCCTGCCGGCCCTGGTGCCCGATGTGCAGCGCCACGCCGCCATCGGCGGCATACCCATTGCCGCGGCCTTCCAGCACACGGCGCAGCACGCCCCATTCGGGCCGGGCGGCAACGGCGTCGAACGGGCCGTCGGCGAGGCCGGCGAACCGGCCCGCCGCCGCCAGCACCTGAAACCGGTCTGCAGTCTCTCCCTGCTGCGCGCACACCAGCGCATGGCATGCGACGCCCAGCAATGCCGCCAATTGGGTGATGACGCCCGAGGCGAAAGCCCGCGGATCGGTGGTCTCCAGCAAGGACGCGCTGGACCGCACGATGAGTTCCAGGCTGCGGCGGCTGGCCTCGGCGGCGCATAGCCGCTGGTAGGACCGCACGGAGGTGACGACCAGGGCCAGCAGCCGGTCATGCGTCAGCTCGGACTTGGGGCGGTAGTCGTTGATGTCGTACTGCAGCAGGGTGTCCAGGTCCATGACTGGCCCGGGCTGGCCCGTTCGCAGCACGATGCGTGCATTGGGCAGGCGGGCGGTGTGGCGGATGAAGTCCACCAGCGCCAAGGGGGTGCCGGCCGCCGCGACGGCGCCGCCCACTGGCTCCGAAGCCACGTCGAGCAGCACCATCGCCACGTTCGGCTCGCCCACGAGCAACGCGCGCGCTTCTTCGCCCGAAAAAGCGTGCCGCGACACCAGGGCGCGGCCGAAAAGCGTGCGCCCCTGCAGCGCCGCGCGCATGGCCGCATGCACGCCCGCGTCGCTGTCCACGACGAGGATCCGCCAGTCGGGCCCGCCCTGCGGGTCGCGGGTGCGGACGGTGCGCGCGGCGGCGACTTGCGGCGCGGGACAGTCGGGCACCACCCCGGCGTTCATGCGGCAGGCAGGTGGCGGCTGCACGGGGCGAGCGACACGCGATTGCGGCCGCCGCGCTTGGCAACGTACAAGGCCTCGTCCGCCAGACCGTAGGCGTTGTCGAAGGTGCCGCCCTGCGCCAGGCAGCTCAGTCCGAAGCTGGCCGTGATGCCGCTGCCATCGGGCAGGTCGAAGCGGTGGGACTCGATGGCCTGGCGCAAGGCCTCGGCCACCGGCATCGCCGTATCATGGCCCTGCCCCGGCAGCACCACGGTGAATTCCTCGCCGCCGACCCGGCCGACCTGTGCGGTCGGGGGCACGACGGCCTGCAGGCAGGCGACCACGCCCAGGATCACCCGGTCGCCCACCGGGTGGCCGAAACTGTCGTTGATGCGCTTGAAATGGTCGATGTCCAGCACGATCAGCGCGAGGCCGCCGCTTCGCAGCTGCTGGTTGACCCGCTCGATGATGGCCGCCCGGTTGAGCACGCCGGTCAGCGGGTCGTGGTTGGCCCGGTACTCCAGCTGGGCTGCCAGGTCCTGCAGCCGCAGGTTCAGCTGGTTCATGTCCAGCTCCGCCCGGTCGCTGCGGCGCACCAGGCGACGCGTCTCCCGCAGTAGCCGCTCGTAGGCGACCAGCAGATCGCCCAGCGCCTGCCGGCAGGGGGCCTCTTCCAGGCCTTCATGGCGCTGGTAGACGCTGCGTGCGACCAGCAAGGCCTGGTTTTCGGCCTCGAACAGGTCCGGGGGGGTCGCGGCGTCCATGGGCATCAGGCCGCGCTGACGGGGTGGGTCGAGAAATGGATGGCGGGAAAGTCTTCGCTGAGCTCCTGGCCGAATTCGAGGATGGTGTCGTCTTCCTCAACGTGATACCAGTGCACCACGATCTCGTTGCCCGCGCCGGCCGCATCGCTGAGCGCCTCGATCAGGTTGAAGAGCATCTTGGTGCTCGAGCTGTTGAAGTAGGCGAGCGCGATGCTCACCTCGATTTTGGTGTCCACCTGCTCGGCCAGATAGGCCCTGAGCTGCGTGAGAACGTCGCCATAGAACGCCGCGGCATTCTCGGGGTAGGACTCGCCGCGCAAGCTCAGCGCGTGGGCGTCGAACTTGAAGTCCACCTCCGGCGAACTGGGGGTCGGTGCGATGTAGAGGTTGTCCATCTGTGATCTCGATTCGTTTGCGGGCTTGGCGCGTCAGATCGCCGCTTTCAGATAGAACACCGGCGCCTGGTCGGGTCCTTGCGTCGCGTCGAAGCCAAATTCCAGCGGTTCGCGGGCGTCGCGGGCCATGGTGAGAAACCCCATGCCTGCGCCCTTGCTGCCCTCGGGGGTCTCCTCGCGCAGAGTCTGGCGGTAGGCCTGCTTGATCTCTTCCAGCGTCATGCTGCGCAGCGCGGCCAGCTTCTCGCGCAGTTCGTCGGCGATGCGCGGCTCCACCGGGTTGGCGCACAGCAGCAGGAAGCTGCCGTCGGCTTCACGGCGGATGCACACCGAGCCGTGGCGCAGTTCGCCGTTGTCATGGCTGGGGGGCGTGAGCGTATCGGCGGAGTAATGGATGATGTTCTGCGCCATCTCCACGAAGGACGAGAACAGCTTGCGCCGCGTCGGTCCCGCCACGTCGGCGACCTCCAGCTGCAGTTTCACCGCATCGGCCATGGCCGCGATGATGTTCTGCGAGAAGTAGCCCACGTAGTAGAAGATGACGCGGTGCTGCCTGGCCAGGTTGAAGAAGGAACCGGGGTTTTCAGCGTTCATGAACGAGGGCATGGCGGATTTCCGTCTCAGGTGCGAAAGCAAAAAAAGGTGAGGTCGTCGCGGCGGTGGTGATCGCCCTGGCCCTGCCACTGCTCCAGCGCATCGAGCACGGCCCGGTTGATCTCCGCGGGCGTGCGCTCCCGCTGCTCGAAAAGCAACTCCCGCACGCGGCGTTTTCCCAGCGCGATCGCGCGCGGGCCGCCCACCTGGTCGATCAGGCCGTCGGTGCTGACGAAAACCAGCGTGCCGGGGGGCAGGATCAGCTCCTGGTTGTTCCAGGCGAAATCGAAGTCGCTGTCCACGTAGCCCACGCCTTTGCGCTGTCCCTCGATGATCTCGACCGCGTCGGTGCCGGGCCGCACCAGGAACAGCGACAGCCGGGCCCCCGCGAAGACCAGGCGCCCCTGCGCCGGCTCGAACCAGAAGCAGGCGGCATCCATGCCGTCGTTGGAGCGCTCCGTGCCTTCCTGCGCATCCTGCTGCCCCAGCATCTGCTTGATGCTGCGATTCACGCTGCCCAGCAGCTGCGCGGGATCGCGGGCGCCGTGCTGCTTGATCGCCTGGTTGAGGCTGGTGGAGGCGATCAGGGTCATGAAAGCGCCCGGCACGCCATGGCCCGTGCAGTCGGCGACGGTGGCGAACCAGCCGTCAGGCTCGGTGCTGAACTGGTAGAAGTCGCCCCCGACCACGTCGCGCGGCTCCCAGACCAGGTGCGCGCCGGGGCACACGCGTGCCAGCGCCTCGAGCGAACTGCGCAGCGTGGACTGCTGGATCACGCTCGCGTATTCGATGCTGTGCATGACCTGGCGGTTGCGCGAGGCCTGCATGTCGGCCACCACACGCATCAGCTGCAGCCCGTTGCCCACGCCGATGAAGGCCCCCTCGTGGGTGATGATGAAGCCATCGGACAGTGCCTTTTCGCCGCATTCCACCGTCTTGAACGTCAGCGCCCCGATGTCCAGCGCGGCATCGACGATCAGCGGCTCCTTGTCCATGAACGCGATGCAGCTCTTGCGGCCGTAGAGCTCCATGCGGAACGGCTTGCTCATCTGGGAGAGGAAGATGTTCCGGTTGATCAGCCCGATGGGCTGCCTGCCCTCCACGACGGGCAGACTGACGAGGTCGCGGTGCTGGCCGAACACCTCCATGACCTGTTCGTTGGTCTGGTCTGTCGTCATGCAGGGCACCATGTTGCACAGGTCCGCCGCACTGGGCTGACGGAAACGGGGCCGAAAGCTGCTCAGGTACTCGGAATTTGCGAACATGGGGGCCAAGGGGGCTGTTTGTTAGCAAATGTTATTCATTTCATATTTCGCCGCGATGACAGGATGGTGACGGTATGGCGCTGCGCAGAGGCAGTCGAGCTGCGGGCCATTGAAGGAGCGGCTTCAGAAGGAGGGGGATGCGCCAGGAACGGGTGCCTTCCCATTCCGTTGCGATGAAGGGGCGCGCCATGGCGGCGCCAAGCAAGGAGGCCAAGCTCTGGAGGAGCCGGCACGCTGCGCGACTCCTGGGATCGCGCGCATGCCTGCCGTTTCGATTCGGCCCCCGACGACAGTGCCCCGCCGCCGCGGTCGGACCGGTGGTGTGAATGCCGATGCTTACGCTTTGCGTGGCCTGACCTTGCCGGCCGCCAGCTTGGCCCGCTCCCGCGCCACCTCGACATCGGCATCGAACGCCAGCGCCACGCCCATGCGCCGCTTCACGAAACTCTCGGGCTTGCCAAACAGGCGCAGGTCGGTGTTCGGCACGCGCAGGGCCTCATCCACGCCGTCGAAGGCGATGCCTTGCACGTCCATGCCGCCGTAGATGACGGCGCTGGCGCCCGGGCTGCGCAGGGCGGTGTTGACGGGCAGGCCCAGGATGGCGCGGGCGTGCAGCTCGAACTCGCTCTGCACCTGCGTGGCCAGGGTGACCAGGCCCGTGTCGTGCGGGCGGGGGCTCACCTCGCTGAACCACACGGAATCGCCCTTCACGAACAGTTCCACCCCGAACAGGCCCTGGCCGCCGAGGTCGTCGGTCACGGCCTTGGCGATCTCACGGGCGCGCTCCAGGGCCGCGGGGCGCATGGGCTGGGGCTGCCAGCTTTCCACGTAGTCCCCGCTGACCTGGATGTGGCCGATGGGTTCGCAAAAGTGCGTCTCGGGCTGGCCGCCTTCGCCGAGCGCGCGCACGGTGAGCAGGGTGATCTCGTAGTCGAAGTCGATGAAGCCTTCGACGATGACGCGGCCATGGCTCACGCGGCCGCCGGCCATGGCGTAGTCCCAGGCCTTCTGCACGTCGGCCGGGCCGTCGATTTTGCTCTGCCCCTTGCCGGAGCTGCTCATCACGGGCTTGACGATGCAGGGGTAGCCGATGCCGCCGTCAATGGCCGCCTGCAGCTCTTCAAGCGAATCGCAGAATTGGTAGGGGCTGGTGGGCAGGCCCAGCGTTTCGGCGGCCAGGCGGCGGATGCCTTCGCGGTCCATGGTCAGGCGCGCGGCGCGGGCGGTGGGGATCACGCGCACGGTGCCGGCGGCCTCCAGCTCTTCGAGCATGGGCGTGGCGATGGCCTCGATCTCGGGCACCACGAGGTGGGGCCGCTCGGCCTCGATGAGCGCCTTCAGCTGGGCCGGATCGCTCATGGTGATGGTGCGCGCATGGTGGGCCACCTGCTGGCCGGGCGCGTTCTCGTAGCGGTCCACGGCGATGGTCTCCACGCCCAGGCGCTGCAGGGCGATGAGGACTTCCTTGCCCAGCTCGCCCGAGCCGAGCAGCATGACTTTGGTGGCCGAGGGCGAAAGGGGGGTGCCGAGAGTGGTCATAGCAGGTGAAAGAGATGGAATGAAGAAAGAGGGTCGGGAAAAAACGGGGCGCGGCCCCGGAGGAGCGGCGAACAATAATAGACGCCCATGGCGCATCCCCCCCTTCTCCAGATCGATCACCTGCACAAGCGCTACGGCGACGCCACGGTGGTCGACGATGTCTCGTTCTCCATCGCGCCCGGCGAATGCCTGGGTGTCATCGGCCCCAACGGCGCCGGCAAGACCACCACCATCCGCATGTGCCTGGGCCTGACCGCGCCCGACGGCGGCAGCGTGCACTTTCATCCGGAAGGGGCCGGCACGCCGCTGGCCATGCCCCAGGACGCGCTGGCCATCAAGGCGCAGCTGGGTGTGGTGACGCAGTTCGACACGCTGGACCCGGACTTCACCTGCGCGGAGAACCTGCGCATCTTCGGCCGCTACTTCGGGCTCAAGGGCGCGGTGATGCAGGAGCGCGTGCCGCGCCTGCTGGAGTTCGCAGCGCTCACGCACAAGGCCGGCGCCAAGCCGGGCGAGCTGTCGGGCGGGATGAAGCGGCGCCTGTCGCTGGCCCGCGCCCTGGTGAACGACCCACGCCTGCTGCTGCTGGACGAGCCCACCACCGGCCTGGACCCGCAGGCCCGCCACCTGATGTGGGAGCGCTTGCAATTGCTGGTGCAGCAGGGCAAGTCGATCCTGCTGACCACGCATTTCATGGACGAGGCCGAGCGCCTGTGTTCGCGCCTGCTGGTGCTGGACCACGGCCGCAAGATCGCCGAAGGCCGACCGCGCGAGCTGATCGCCGAGCACCTGGAGCCCGACGTGGTGGAACTGTTCGGCGTGGGCGCGGTGGCGCTGGCCGAAGACGCCGCCCTGCGCCCGCTCGCCGCCCGTGTGGAGGTGAGCGGCGAGACGGTGTTTTTCTACACGCACGACGCCCGGCCGCTGCTGGCCGCCCTCAGTACGCACGGACACCTGCGCACGCTGCACCGGCCGGCCAACCTGGAAGACCTGTTCCTGAAACTCACCGGCCGGCAGATCCGCGAAGACGGCTGAACCGGCCGCCTGGTAAAAACCGGGCCCGCGCGGCTTTCGAAAAAATATTTCGCGCGGCCTGCATCCAAACGGCGTTCCCATGGGTAGTACCTGCAGCAGCGGAGATTGCTGCTGCTTTTTTCAACCCAACCGAAGACAAGGGAAACGCCATGACCATCCAGCCAACGCTCTCTCGCCTCATCCCCCTGACCGGCGCCATCGCCGCCGCGGCCCTGCTCGCGGCCTGCGGCTCCATGTCGGCATCGGGCCCGAAGTTCTCGCAGGACAGCCTGCCCGAGTCGATCAAGGTGCCGGCCGGCAACATGGTGGCCTGGGAAACCGTGGGCGTGGGCGACATCACCTACGAATGCCGCGACAAGGCCAACATGCCCGGTCAGACCGAATGGGTGTTCGTGGGACCGAAGGCCTTGCTGAACGACCGCAGCGGCAAGCAGGTGGGCACGTACTACGGCCCGCCCGCCACCTGGGAGGCGCAGGACGGCTCCAAGGTCACCGCCACGCAGCTGGCCGTGGCCCCGGCCGGCACCGGCAACCTGCCCTACCAGCTCGTGAAGGCCAACCCGGCCATGGGCTCGGGCGCGCTGACGGGCGTGACCTTCATCCAGCGCGTGGCGCTCAAGGGCGGCGTCGCCCCAGCCGCGGCCTGCACCGCCACCAACAAGGGCGACCGCCAGACCGTGAAGTACCAGGCCGACTACATCTTCTGGAAGGCCGCCTGACGGCCCGGGGCGGGTCTTTCAGGGTCGAAAGCCTTTGGAGCACGGCCATGTCGGCTACCATGCGGCCCACGTTCCGGGCGGCCGATCGACGCCAGCGCCCGGCCTTCGACCGCTGGAGCCACCGCCCCTTGCCTTCCACGCCTGCCGCTGACGACGACTTCGACTACGAAGCCACCCTGGCCCGCTGCGCGGCGGGCGACCGGCAGGCCATGCGCCGCCTGTACGAGCACGAGGGGCCGCGCCTGCTGGGCGTGGCCTGGCGCATCGTGCGGCAGAGGGCGCTGGCCGAGGACATCGTGCACGACGCCTGCGTGAACATCTGGACGCGTGCCGGCAGCTTCGATGCCAGCCGGGGCAGCGCCCGCGGCTGGATCTACAGCGTGGTGCGCAACCTGGCCCTGAACGCCGTGCGCGATGCGGGCCGCCATCTCGACGTGGACGACGACACCGTGCAGGCCCTGGAGGCCGAGCAGTCGGTGCAGGCCCACCGCGAGATCGCGGAAGCCTTCGAACTCAACGCCAGCCTGGGCCGCCTGCAGCACTGCCTGGAGGGCCTGGACCCGGCGCGGCGCAATTGCGTGCTGCACGCCTATGTGGATGGCTGCTCGCATGGCGAGATCGCCGAGCGCCTGGGCGCCCCCCTGGGCACCGTGAAGGCGTGGATACGGCGCAGCCTGACCTCGCTGCGGGAGTGCATGGCATGACCGCGCCGATCCCCCATCCCGCCATGCCCGAAGACCTGCACCTGCTGGCCGGCGAGTACGTGCTGGGCACCTTGTCCGCCGCCGCCCGCGCCCGCGTGGCGCAGCGCCTGGCATCGGACCCGGCCCTGCAGCGCGCCGTGGCCGACTGGGAAGCGCGGCTGCTGCCGCTGACCGGGCTGGCCGAGCCGATCGCACCGCCGGCCCAGCTGTGGACGCGCATCGATGCCTCGCTGCAGGCCGCCGACGGCGCACAGGCCAGCGCGCCCGCCGCCCATTCACATTCCCATTCACCGGCTGCGCCACCAGCGCCCCGGCCGACGCCGGCCCGGCCTTCCCGAAACTGGTGGAACCACCTGGGCCTGTGGCGCGGGCTGGCGGGCTCGGGCTTTGCCATGGCGGCCGTTCTGGCCGCGGTGCTGGTCACCCGCGTGGCGCCGCAGGCCACGCCCCCGCAGTTCATGGTGGTGCTGGTGGCACCGCAGGACAAGGCGCCCGGCTGGGTCGTGCAGGCGAGTTCGCCCAGCGCGCTCCAGCTCATTCCGCTGGGCGTGGCCGAAGTGCCCGCGGGCCGCGCGCTGGAATTCTGGACCAAGGCCGACAGCTGGAGCGGGCCGGTCTCGCTGGGACTGGTCCAGCCCGGCCAGTCATTGCAGCTGGCGCTGGAGAAGCTGCCGCCGCTGCAGCCCAACCAGTTGTTCGAGTTGACGCTGGAGCCCCCGAGCGGCTCGCCCATCGGCAAGCCCACCGGCCCGATCCAGTACATCGGCCGGGCGGTGAAGGTGCTGTGAGTCCGGCCGCGGCCCGTCGCTCGGCCGCCGCACAATAGCGCCATGTCCACCGCCCCCCACCCCAGCCCCACCACGCCGGCCCGACCGGCCACCCCCTCGATCTGGCGCGCGCCCGAGCTGTCCGCCCGCTGGTGGCCCGTCTTCCTGCGCAACCTGCTGGTGTGGCGCAAGCTGGCCATCCCCAGCCTGGTGGGCAATATCGCCGAGCCGCTGATGTGGCTGGTCGCCTTCGGGTACGGCATGGGCGCGCTGGTGGGCCAGGTGAACGTGGGGGGCACGCAGGTGCCCTACATCCTGTTTCTGGCCAGCGGCTCCATCTGCATGAGCGCCATGAACGCGGCCAGCTTCGAGGCGCTGTACTCGGCGTTCTCGCGCATGCACGTGCAAAAGACCTGGGACGGGATCATGAACGCGCCGGTCAGCCTGGACAACGTGGTGCTGGCCGAGATGCTGTGGGCCGGCTTCAAGGCCGTGTTCACCGTCACCGCCATCCTGGGCGTGATGCTGGCGCTGAAGATCAGCCACAGCCCCAAGCTGCTCGTGGCCTGGCCCGTGCTGCTGTTCGTGGGGGTGATGTTCTCCAGCATCGCGCTGATCTTCAACGCGCTGGCCAAGGGCTACGACTTCTTCACCTACTACTTCACGCTGGTGCTCACGCCGATGATGTTCCTGTCGGGCGTGTTCTTCCCGCGCGAGCAGTTGCCCGCCGTGGTGCGCCATGTGTCCGACTGGCTGCCGCTGGCCAATGCGGTGGAGCTGGTGCGCCCGCTGTTCATGGACCAGTGGCCCGCGCACCCGCTGCGCCACGGCCTGGTGCTGGTGGTCACCACGGTGGTCGCGTTCTGGACGGCGCTGGCGCTCACGCGCAAGCGGTTCCAGGCCTGATGAAACACGCCTTCAGGCCCCCACCAGCAGCGTAGCTGCGCGATCCACCTCAGGCCGCTGCGCGCAGCAGGTCCACGGCCTTTTCCGCGACCATGATGGTCGGCGCGTTGGTGTTGCCGCTCACGATGCGCGGCATGACCGACGCATCGACCACGCGCAGGCCGTCCAGACCGTGCACGCGCAGGCCCGCGCCCACCACGTCCATCGCGCCGGGCCCCATGCGGCAGCTGCCCACCGGGTGGTACACCGTGTCGGCATGCTGGCGGATGAACTGCCCGATGGCCTCGTCGGTCTGCGCCGCGGCCGAGGCCGGCATTTCGCGCGCGCCGTGCGTGGCCAGCGCCGGCTGCGCCAGCCACTCGCGCATGCGGCGCACGCCGCGCACCATGCGCTGCAGATCGTCCGGATCGGCGAAGAAGGCCGGGTCCACCAGCGGCAGGGCGTGCGGGTCGGGGCCGGCCAGCGTCACCCGGCCGCGGCTCAGGGGCTGCAGCAGGCACACGTGGCACGAGTAGCCGTGGCCCAGCACCGTGCGGCGGCCGTGGTCGACGAGCTTGCCGATCACGAAGTGCAGCTGCGGGTCGGGCGCGGCCTCCTCGGGGCGGCTCCGGATGAAGCCGCCGGCTTCGGCGAAATTGGTCACCAGCATGCCGCGCCGGTGCGCCCTCCATTCGCGCACCCCGCGCAGCATCTGCCATGCGGCGGTGGGCGAGAGGCCGAACAGGTCCGTCAGGCGCGGCGCGTCCATCACTTGCACCACGTCAGGGTGGTCGTGCAGGTGCTCGCCCACGCCGGGCAGGTCGTGCACCACGGCGATGCCATGGCGCTGCAGCGCCGCGCCCGGCCCCACGCCCGACAGCATCAGCAACTGCGGCGACAGCAGCGCGCCCGCGCTCAGCAGCACCTCGCGCGCAGCGCGCACCGTGTGCGACTGCCCGCCCTGGCGGTACTCCACGCCCACCGCGCGCCGGCCCTCGAACAGGATGCGCGTGGCGCGCGCGTGCGTCACCACCTGCAGGTTGGGCCGGCCGCGGTGCGGGGCGAGGTAGGCCTTGGCGGCGCTGAAGCGCTCGCCCGCGCGGTGGGTGACCTGGTACCAGCCCACGCCCTCCTGCGTGGCGCCGTTGAAGTCGGGATTGCGCGCATGGCCGGCCTGCACGCCGGCCTCGATGAAATCGCGCGCGATGCGGTGGGGCGCCGGCAGGTCCATCACGTTCAGCGGGCCGCCCGTGCCGTGAAAGGCGTCGGCGCCGCGCTCGTTGTGCTCGGCGCGGCGAAAGTACGGCAGCACGTCGCTCCAGGCCCAGCCCGGGTTGCCCTCGGCGGCCCAGTGGTCATAGTCGGCCGGCTGGCCGCGCAGGTAGATCATGGCGTTGAGCGAGCTGGAGCCGCCCAGCACCTTGCCGCGCGGCTGGTAGCCACGGCGCCCGTTCAGGCCGGGCTGTGGCGTGGTGTGCTGCCCCCAGCCGAAGGCGCCGGTGCGCGCCATCAGGGCGATGCCGGCCGGGCAGTGGATGAGGGCGCTGGTGTCGGGCGGGCCGGCCTCCAGCAGGCACACGCGCACGGCGGGGTCTTCGGTCAGGCGCCCCGCCAGCACGCAGCCGGCCGAACCACCGCCGATCACGATGTAGTCGAACATGTCCGTTGTCTCCTCTGTGCCAGTGGCCGCGGCCGCTGGGGTGTCGCACCGGCCGCGCCGTCCGCGATTGCCGATACGATCACGCCGATCCGCGCAACCCCTGTTTTTTGATTTGGCTCTTTGGCCGGAAAGACTTTATATGACGATCACGACCGTCGGCATCATCGGCGCAGGCACCATGGGCAACGGCATCGCGCAGGCCTGCGCCGTGTCGGGCATCCACGCGGTGATGGTGGACATCTCGGAGGCCGCCGTGCAAAAGGGCCTGGCCACCGTGGCCGGCAGCCTGGACCGGCTCATCAAGAAGGAAAAGATCACCGCCGCCGACAAGGACGCGGCCCTCTCGCGCATCCGCACCTCGACGAACTACGACGACCTCAAAGCCGCGCAGATCGTGATCGAGGCGGCCACCGAGAACCACGAGCTCAAGGTGAAGATCCTGAAGCAGGTGGACGCCATCGTGGCGCCGGAGGTCATCATCGCCTCCAACACCTCGTCGATCTCCATCACGCAACTGGCCGCCGCCACGTCGCGGCCCGACCGCTTCATCGGCATGCATTTCTTCAACCCGGTGCCGATGATGGCGCTGGTGGAGATCATCCGCGGCCTGCAGACCAGCGATGCCACGCACGACACGGTGAAGGCCCTGTCCGAGTCGCTGGGCAAGAGCCCCATCACCGTGAAGAATGCGCCCGGCTTCGTGGTCAACCGCATCCTGGTGCCGATGATCAACGAGGCGTTCTTCGTGCTGGCCGAAGGCCTGGCCACGCCCGAGGACATCGACGCGGGCATGAAGCTCGGCTGCAACCAGCCCATCGGCCCGCTGGCGCTGGCGGACATGATCGGCCTGGACGTGTGCCTGGCGGTGATGAACGTGTACCTGACCGAGTTCGGCGACAGCAAATACCGCCCCTGCCCGCTGCTCAAGGAAATGGTGGCCGCCGGCCGCCTGGGCCGCAAGACCGGGCATGGCGTGTACGCTTACTGACCTTACCCGGGGCATGGGCAGCCCCGGCCTCCTCCATCGGGTCAGGGCCTTTTGCTATATTTTTAATAGCACAACACCCTAGAAATTATTGCGCCGGAGGCCACTTTGATGCACACCCTCGGCGGCAGGACGCACGCGCCAAAGGACCTTCCACCGCCCCGCACTACACCCATTCGGCGCTGCCGCCTGCACGCCGCACGTCAAACCCCCAGCGCCGATGGGGTGATGCCCAATTAAATTGCGCGCAATTGAATTGGGCATCACAATCCAGCCCATGCCCCGCCCCGACGCCCTCGCCCACCCGGTCTCCACGCCCAGCCCCGCCCTGCTGCAGCTGGACAACCAGGTCTGCTTCGCGCTCTATTCCGCGTCGCTGGCGATGACCAAGCTCTACAAGCCGCTGCTGGAATCCATCGGCCTCACCTACCCGCAGTACCTGGTGATGCTGTCGCTGTGGGAGCGCGACGGCATCACCGTCTCCGAACTGGGCGAGCGCCTGTTCCTCGACTCCGGCACGCTCACCCCGCTGCTCAAGCGCCTGGAGGCCTCGGGCCTGGTGACTCGGCTGCGCGATGCGCAGGACGAGCGCCGCGTGCGCACCACGCTCACCCCCGCCGGCCGGGCCCTGCGCGACCGCGCCGAAGCCATTCCCGCCTGCGTGCTGGAAAGCAGCCAGTGCACCCTGCCCGAACTCACCGCGCTGACCCGGCAACTGCAGCAGCTGCGCCGCCGGATCGGCTCCGGCTAGCGGCGCCGTCCCTCAACGCTTTTTCGTTCTCGCTTTCGTTGTCTTTTTTGTCCCTCAACCGCCCGCACCGCGGGCATTCACTGCAAAGGAATCACCATGCCATCGCTCGACCAAGTCCTCTACACCGCCCGCGCCCACACCACCGGCGGCCGCGACGGCGCCTCGCGCACCGATGACGGACGCCTGGACGTGACGCTCTCCGCCCCCGGCACCAGCGGCACGGGCACGAACCCCGAGCAGCTCTTCGCCGCCGGCTATTCCGCCTGCTTCATCGGCGCCTTGAAGGCCGTGGGCGGCCAGCTGAAGATCGCCGTGCCGCAGGACGTGGCCGTGGACGCCGAAGTCGATCTGGGCAAGATCCCCAACGCCTACGGCATCGCCGCCCGCCTGAAGGTCAGCCTGCCCGGCCTGGACCGCGCCCAGGCGCAACAATTGGTGGACGCCGCCCACCAGGTCTGCCCCTACTCCAACGCCACGCGCGGCAACATCGACGTGACGATCACGCTGGCCTGATCGGCATCGGCCTCGAAGCCCCCCGGCCGTGTTTGAACGCGGCCGGGGGGCTTTTTTCGTGGTGCCGCAGACCGTGGCGCGCAGGGCGCTTCGCTGCGCTGCCCATGCGTTCGCGGCCCGCACCGTGCCGGCGCGCAGCCTGCGCGACCCTCCTGCATTCGCCAAGCCACAGGAATGCGAATGGTCTTACCCGTCAACTCCGGCACCCGCAGGGCCCCTGACCGCCGCCCGGACGAGGTGACCGCTGCGGCGAGGGCCGCCCCCCGCTCCGACGCGCTCGAACCCCTCGCCGGACCTCCCGCTCGCGGCGCTGCACCTGTCCCGGGGGGCCGCGCCCATCCGGCCCCGCTCCGCGGGCATGACAGCATCGTCGATCGGTCACCGGGCCGGCACGGCCGCCGCCCTGTCGCCCGTGCAGTCCGAGGCCATCGCCCGGCTGCAGGATCTGCACCGGCGTTTCACGGATCTGGTGAACGACAACTGGGGCACGGAGGAACTGGACAAGGTCTTCGACCAGGCCATGCTGCCCACGTTGGTGGCGGCCGAAAGCGCGCGCCACCCGTCTCTGCCGCTGTCCCTGCTGGAGAGCCCTGCGGCAGTGCGGGCATGGTTCGCGGCGCCCCGGCCCGATGGCGAACGCGCCCGTGCGGTCCTGACGCTGCCCCCCCCCCGGCGAAGACCACGTCGTGGCGGCCGACCTCCAGCGCCACGCGGATGCCGTATCCATCGTGATCGCCGACCCGCTCCGGTTCAATCAGGAAAACCAGGCCCGCTACACCAGCGAGGTGCTGCCTTCGCTGGCGCGGCTGCTGCCCGAAGGCGGCACGGTGGCGCTGTTCATGCTGGACATCCAGACGTCCGACTCAGGCTGCCGCATCTTTGCGCTCTCGGCGGCGTCCAAGTTCGCGCAGGCTGGGGAGCGCCTGAACGCACTTCACCGGCAGGCCCTGGAATCGCCCGGCCAGCCACCCCGCACGGCGCTGGGCCGCACCGCACAGCCGCTGGCGCAAGACGGTGCGGTGCAGGTGCTGGAGGGCAGGCACTTCCTGCCCGCCGAGTTTTTCAAGCATGCCCAAAAGCAAAGCAGCCTCGACGGCTGGAAACAGGCACAGGCCCCCGGCCAGGCCGACGCCGCGGTGAACCGCCGGGGTGAAAGCCTGCCGGACCGCCACCACGCCCATCGGCAGGAGCGCTACAAAATGCCCTTTCTGCTGCAGGCCACGATGGCGCCGGACAGCGACGACGACGAGGCCGAACCCGTCAGCCCCCGGACCATGTCCGACATGCTGGAAGTGAGCGACTCCATCGAACGCAAGCGCATCGCCTTCATCGGCCGCGCCATCGCGTACCTGCACACGGCCTCGCCAGCGGAGAGCCAGGCACTGCTCGACCGAATGGTGGCCCACGACGTCGGCGAGCCGGAAGACATCGCCGCGCTGGACCTGGGCCAACGCCTCTGGGGCCCCGATCCCCGCACGCTGCCGCCTGAATAGTGGCCGAAGCGCCCATCGACCGTCGCCCCCTGGCCGGTTCTTTTGATTTCGTGGTCTTTCATGTGCCACGCCGGGGATTTCATTGCCTCGATTGCTACACAAAAGATAGCAAAACGAATTCCGTGACCGGGACGGTAGAGACCGGTGCAGCGGGCATTCGGCCGCGATTGCACCTTTTTTGCGCTTCCCGCGCACTCACCCCCGCCAATGGCACCATTCGGAGCCATCATCGCAGGCGGCCCCGCCCCCGCGGGCCGATGCCTTTTCGCACCCTTGACCCCAGCCTCGCGCACCCGCCGCGTCCGCCATGAAGATCGCCCTGCTCGCCGACATCCACGCCAATCGCCATGCCTTCGATGCCTGCCTGGCGCATGCCCGCGCCCAGGGCGCCGAGCAGTTCGCGCTGCTGGGCGATCTGGTGGGCTACGGCGGCGACCCCGTGGCCGTCGTCGAGCAGGCGATGGCCCTGGCGGCCGAGGGCGCGCCCTGCGTGCTGGGCAACCACGACGTCGCGGCGCTGGACCCACCCGCAGCGCCCACCCAGATGGGCGACCAGAGCGCGCAGTGGACGCATGCGCAGCTGTCGCCCCGGCACCGCGCCTTTCTGGCCACCTTGCCGCTCACGCGCCGCCTGGGCGCGAACACGCTGCTGGTGCACGCCAGCGCCGACCAGCCCAGCCACTGGCACTACGTGCAGGACGCGGGCGCGGCCGAGCGCAGCATGGCTGCGGCCAGCCAGCTCGACCCCGCCATCCGCTACGTGTTCTGCGGCCACGTGCACGAGCAGGCGCTGTATTTCCTCACGCCCACCGCCAAGCTGATGCGCTTTGCGCCGCAGCCCGGCGTGCCCGTGCCGGTGCCGCCGCACCGCCAGTGGCTGGGCGTCGCGGGCTCCGTGGGCCAGCCGCGCGACCGCGACGTGCGTGCCATGTATGCGCTGTTCGACGACCACGCCGCGACGGTCGCCTTCCACCGCGTGCCCTACGACCATGCCGCGGCCGCGGCCACCGTGCGCGCCGCCGGCCTGCCCGCGTTCTTCGCCGACCGGCTGGAGCTGGGGCGGTGAGCCACGCCATCGCCCGGCCCGCCCGGAGCCCCGCATGAAGCTGCTCGCGCCCGGCACCGAGGTGGACGGCTTCGTCGTGCACGAATGCCTGCACGCGGGCGGCATGGCGCACGTTTATCGCGTGGGTTATGCGGGCGCCGCGCGCGACGCGGGCTTTCCGCTGGCGATGAAGATCCCGCGCATGACGGCGGGCGACGGCGCCGAGACCATCGTCGGCTTCGAGGTGGAGCTGCAGATCCTGCCCACGCTGAGCGGCAGCCACGTGCCGCGCTTCGTCGCCGCGGGCGACCTGGCGCGGCTGCCCTACCTGGTGATGGAGTACATCGAAGGCCACACGCTGCAGCACTGGCTGGACCTGCCGCAGCCGCCGGACGCCGCCACCGTGGCCCGCCTGGGCGCGGCCATGGCGCACGCCGCGCACAGCCTGCACCAGCAGAACGTGTGCCACCTCGACCTCAAGCCCGCCAACGTGCTGCTGCGCCCGGATGGCAGCGCGGTGCTGCTGGATTTCGGCCTCTCGTGCCACGCGCACTACCCCGACCTGCTGGCCGAGGAGATGCGCGAGGCCGTGGGCTCGCCCGCCTGGATCGCGCCCGAGCAAGTGGTGGGCGTGCGCGGCGACCTGCGCAGCGACCTCTTCGCCATCGGCGTGATGCTGTACGAACTGGCCACGGGCGAGCTGCCCTTCGGCGCGCCCACCACACGCGGCGGCCTGCGCCAGCGGCTGTGGATGACGCCCGCGCCGCCGCGTCGCCACCGGCCGCAGGTGCCCGAGTGGCTGCAGGAGATCATCCTGCGCTGCCTGGAACCCGAGGCCGCGCAGCGCTATCCGTCGGCCGCGCACCTGGCCTTCGACCTGACGCACCCCGAGCAGGTGCCGGTCACCGAACGCGGCCGGCGCCTGCGCGGGCCGGGCGTGCGGGCGCACCTGCGCCGCTGGCTCAAGGCGGCGGGCATGCACTACCAGCCCAGCCCGCTGCCGGCGCGCCAGATCGAGGCGGCGCCCATCCTCATGGTGGCCGTGCCGGGCGAGGACGCGAGCGATGCCACGCTGTACTCGCTGCGCCAGGCGGCGGCGCGCTCGCTGGGCATCCGCCCCGGGGCGCGGCTGGCCTGCGTGACCGTGATCTCGCCCTCGGCCAGCAGCGCATCGGACAGCGAGCGCAGCGAAACCACGCTGCACCGCCGCCACCTGGTGCGCCTGCGCCAGTGGTCCGCCGGGCTCGACCTGGCCGGCCACAGCGCCAGCCACCAGGTGATCGAGGCGAGCGACGTGGCCAAGGCCCTGGTGCGCTACGCCCAGGGCAACCGCGTGGGCGTGATGATCCTGGGCGCGGCCACGCACGGCGTGCCGCTGCAGCGCTTCATCGACACCATTCCGATTCGCGTGGCGCGCGATGCGCCATGCACCGTCATCCTGGTCAAGCAGCAGTTGCCGTTCACCGAACTGGCCGGGGGCGACAATGCCCCCCATGGATAACCTGCCCGGCACCGAGCCCACCTCTTCTTCCTCGCATCCCTACGCGCCCCTCACCCCCGACCTCGTGCTGGACGCGCTCGCCAGCGTGGACCTGTACGGCGACGGCCGCCTCATGGCCCTGGGCTCGTACGAAAACCGCGTGTACCAGGTGTCGCTGGAAGACGGCAGCCGCGTCGTGGCCAAGTTCTACCGGCCGGGCCGCTGGAGCGAGGCGCAGATCCTGGAAGAGCACGCGTTCGCCGCCGAACTCGCCCAGGCCGAGGTGCCCATGGTCGCCCCTCTGGTGCTGCAGGGCCGCACGCTGCACCAGCACGCGGGCTTCGCGTTCTCGGTCAGCCCCTGGCGCGGCGGGCGCACGCCCGAGCTGGACGACTTCGAGGTGGTGGAGTGGATCGGCCGTTTCCTCGCCCGCATCCACACCGTGGGCGAGGCCCGGCCCTTCGCGCTGCGCCCGGCGCTGGACGCGGCCACCTTCGCGCAGGAGCCGCACGACTGGCTGCTGGCCGAGGAGATCATCCCGCTGGACCAGCAGTCGGCCTGGCGCAGCGCCTGCGAGGATGCTATTGAATTGATAGCACAAAGTGCATGGAATACCCCGGCAGGCGGCACGTTTGCCTTGAAGGATGCGCGCCCGCTGCGCCTGCACGGCGACTGCCACCCCGGCAACGTGCTGTGGACGCCCACCGACCGGCCCGGCGGCGGCCCGCACTTCGTGGACCTGGACGACGCGCGCACCGGCCCGGCCGTGCAGGACCTGTGGATGCTGCTGTCCGGCGACCGCCGCCAGCGCACCGTGCAGCTGTCCGCGCTGCTGGACGGCTACGAGCAGTTCCGCCCCTTCGACCGGCGCGAGCTGGCCCTGATCGAGCCGCTGCGCACGCTGCGGCTGATCCACTACAGCGCCTGGCTGGCGCGCCGCTGGAACGACCCGATCTTTCCGATCAACTTCCCCTGGTTCGGCAGCAGCGACTACTGGCGCGGGCAGGTGGACATGCTGCGCGAGCAGATGGAGGCGATGCAGGAAGCGCCGCTGTCGGCCTGACAGCGGAGGCCCTCAGCGGGCGTGCGGGGAGCGCATGAGTGGGTCCGCGCCTGCCAGAACCCGCTGATCCTTGGCGGACTCCTTGCCGCGTTCGATGACGGCGTCGATCTCCCCGGCCAGCCGCGTGGCCCTGGCGGCCATCAGCCGCGCCGCCTGCGCGGGATCGGCCCCCAGGCGCATGTGCGGCGCCTCCGGGTGGTCCAGGGATTGGCGCACCGCCTGCAGGCCCCAGGCCGACGACCGCACCTGGTCGCGGCCGATCTCGAGGGCCCAGCGCTCGGGCGAGGCGAGCAGCGCGCCGGCGCGCGGGCCCAGCAGTCCATCGATCCGGTGTTCGCGGGCCCGCAGGCCCGCCAGTGCTTCGTCCACCCCGAACGCAGCCGGTGGTGCCGGGGCTTCTCCCCGCGCGCGGGTATCGGCCGGGCCGTCGCCCTGACGGTGGTGAACGGACGCGCTCGCGCCGGCGGCGCCGATGCAATTGCCCATGGTTGTGTCCTCCCCTTTTTCTTGTGAAGCCCGCGATGCTCACGGCCCCTGTCGCGCCGGCGCGCCCCGAAGCGAAACGCATCGGTGGCAAACGAAATCCTGCTGGCGAAGCCCCGGCCGCGCGGCATCGGCAGGGTGCATCCGCAGGGCCGCCGATGCGCTGTTGCCACAAAACCGGCACCGCGCCCCGCGATAACTGTCAACAATTGTCACATTCCAACCGATAGCGAAATTAAAAGGTAGTTTCGGCACCTCGCCGCATCCCACCGGCGATCCGTATTCCATTGCCTTTGCCGTTTGCTGATGCCCCATGCGTATCGCTGCCCTTGACGACGACCCGATCCTGATGGAGCTGATCCAGGCCTCTGTCGAACATGCGGGGCACCTGTTCCACCCCTTCACCGATGGCACCAGCCTGCTCAGGGCGCTGCGGACCGAGACCTTCGATCTGCTGATCGTGGACTGGCACCTGCCCGACATGAGCGGCATGGAAGTGGTGCGCACCCTGCGCGCCGGCCTGGCGCCGCAGATGCCCATCCTGTTCGTGACGCGCCGCAATGCCGAACAGGACGTGGTCGAGGCGCTCAACTGCGGCGCCGACGACTTCATGACCAAACCCATCCGCATGGGCGAACTCATGGCCCGCACCGCGGCGCTGCTGCGCCGGGCGTACCCGTCCACGGTGTCGCGCACGCTCGATTTCGGCCGCTACCGCTTCGAGCCCAAGACGCGCACGCTGTGGATGGAAGGAACGGCGGTGGACCTGAAGAACAAGGAATACGACCTGGCGCTGTTCATGTTCCAGAACGCGGGCCGCCTGCTGTCGCGCGAGCACATGCGCCAGAGCGTCTGGAGCGAGGTGCAAGACGTGCCCTCGCGCTCGCTGGACACGCACGTCTCGCGGCTGCGCAACAAGCTGGCCCTGTCGCCGGAGAACGGCTATGTCGTCAACGCGGTGTATGGCATGGGCTACCGCCTGGACGTGGTCGATGTCACGCAGTCGGCCTGACCCTGCGCGCCAGCGCCGGCGGCACGCGCCGACACTTCTCTCAGACCCCCGACCCGCCATCCATTAAAAAAAGGGCGGTCCCGCATTCGGGACCGCCCTTCTTCCTTGGGGGCGAGCCCCCCATGGCAGGTCAGCGCCGGCGCGGGCCGTGGGACTGGCGCAGCGCCAGTCCACCCAGCAGGCACGACAGCAGGATCAATGCCCACTGCGACAGCGTCGGCACGCTGGTGATCGCATCGGGCGGCGGCTGCACGGTCGTGGTCTTGCTTGACGTGTTGTTGGTGGGGTCGGTGTCGCCCGGCGCGTCCAGCGTCGCCGTGTTCACCAGAGGTCCATTGCCGGTGTAGGGCTGCGCCAGGCGCGTCTTGGCGCGCAGGGTGCGGCTCGCGCCCGCCAGCAGCTCGCCCACCGAGCAGGTCACCGAGGTGCCCGTGGCCACGCAGTCGGGCGAGGAGACGAACGTCAGCCCCGCGGGCAGCGGGTCCACCACCTGGGCGCCGTTGCTGGTCAGGTTGCCGTTGTTGCGCACGGTGAAGGTGTAGTCCACGTCCGAGCCCGGGGCGATCGGGCCATCCGGGCCGGCCTTCAGGATCGACAGGTCGGTGGCGATCGGGTCGCGCTTGGTGGAGGTCTGGTCGTAGGTGGTGTTGTTGACCTGCGTGTTCTGCCCGCCCTGCAGGAACTCGGTTTCGCTCACCGACACCACGGCCTTGTGGAAGATCGTGCCCGACGCGGCCCCGGCCGGCAGGCTCATCGCCTTCATCTTGAACGTGATGGTGGCCACCTCGTCCTTGGCCAGGCCCGGGAAGGTGCACGACACGCCGCCCGAGGTCGCGCCGATGGCCGGCACCGTGCAGACACCGCCCCGGTCCACCGTCAGGCCGCCCGTGAAGCCGAACGTGGCCGAAGAGGCGCCATTCGTGGGGTGGGTGATCGGGAACGTGTCCGTCATCACCACGTTCGTGCCGAACGACGGGCCCGAGTTCTTCACCGTGATGGTGTAGGTCGTCTCGGCGCCCAGGGCGATGGCGTCGGCGCTGTGCGCCATCGACACCAGGATGTCCAGCTCGGGCTGGGTCAGCGTGATCTCGGCCGCGGCCTGGTTGTTGGTCAGCACGGGCTCGTCCGTCGCGGTGCCGATCTCGACGGTGTTGGAGAGCTTCACGCCCGGGGCCCAGGCGCCCGCCGCACGCATTCGGTAGGTCACTTCGTACTGGCCGCCGTTGGCGAGGAAGACGCTGTTGCCCGTGCTGCCCCAGCGGCAGTTCAGCGTGCCGCCGTTGCCGGCGGGCACCGCGTCGCACACGCCGCTGTTGGAGGCGACGGGCGTGCCGATCAGCACCGCGTTGGCGGGCAGCACATCCCTCAGCCACACGTTCTCGGCCGACGACGGGCCGTTGTTCCTGGCGCGCACCACGTACGTGATGGGCTCGCCGGAGATGGCGGTCGGCGTGGGCGAGACGGTCTTGGAGGCCACCAGGTCCACCCGGGCCGTGACCTGGCTCGTCACCGATGCCGTGTTGTTGCCCAGGACCGGGTCCACCACTTCGGGCGAATAGGCCGTGGCGGTGTTGGTGCGGTTCGCGGTGGTGGCCACCGTGGGCCGGATGGCCACGGTCACCGTCGCGCTGGCGCCGCTGTTGAGCGTGCCGAGCGAGCACAGCAGCGTGGCGGTGTTGACGTTGGAAGCGCCCGAGGGCGTGCAGGTGCCGGCGGTCGTGTTCACCGACACCAGGCCCGGCGCCGAGGCGCTGGTCACCAGGCTGGGCAGCACGTCGCGCAGGCTCACGTTGGTGGCGGCGCTGGTGCCGTTGTTGGTCACCACCATCGTGTAGGTCAGCACGTCGCCGGCAGGCACCGTGGGCTTGTCCACGGATTTGACGATGCTCAGGTCCGCCTGCACCTCACTGCCGGGGGTCTGGTCGGATGCGCCGACGCCCACGCCCTGGCAGTTGATGCCGTGGGCGGGGTCGGTGTACCACGGGTCCTCGCGGGTGCCGCCCGTTTCGGGGCTGAACTTCACGCAGGCGTTGTTGGTGGCCGAGCCCGCGGTCGTGCGCACCGCGTTGACCACGATGTCGGGCGCGTTCGCATTCACGGCCAGTCCGGCCGTGCGCTCGCAGGTGAAGGTGCCCGGGCCCACCAGCGGCAGTGCCGAGCAGGTCCAGCCCGCGCCGGAGGCCGCGTTCAGGCCGGTCAGGGTCACGCCGGCGGGCACCGAGTCGGTGACGACGATGCTCGGGGCGGCCGGCACGGTGGCGGCGGCCGCCGCGATGGCGAGCGGGCCGCGGTTGCGCGCCGTCAGGCGGTACTGGTAGCTTTGGCCGATGGCCACGGCCACGCCCTGGCCGTTCACGTAGTTGGACGCGGTCTTGGTGATCTGCAGGTCGGCCACGTTGGTCGCCGTGATGAAGACGCTGGCCGGCGCGTTGTTGGTCGTGTCGGGATCGGTGCGGGTCGGCGCGTCGACCGTGACGGTGTTGGGCAGCGTGCCCGTCTGCTGCACCGAAGCCACCACCGTGATCACCGGCAGGTTGCTGAAGTTGGCGCCCGCGTAGCCGCCGGGCAGGTCGCAGGTGATCACCTGGCCCGCCGGGGTGCAGGTCCATCCCGTGCCCGTGGCGGACACGTAGGACAGGCCCGTGCCCAGCGTATCGACCACCTGCACCGGAACGCCGGTGAGCAAGGTGCCGCCGTTCAGCCGGGGCGTGACCGTGTAGGTCACCTGGTCGTTGAGCCCATAAGTCGTGGCACCGTTCACGGCCTTGGTGACGGAAACGTCCGAGGCCGTGCCGGCCACGTTGACTTCGGCCGTGCCGGTGTTGTTGGCGGTCTGCCCGTCGGGCATTTCCGTGGACGCATCCTTGTAGCCCTTGACCGAGAACGACGTCGTGATGGAGCCGGTCACATTGGGGGCGGCGTCCACCTCCAGCGACGGCACCGTGCCGCCATTGGCCAGCGCACCGGCGTGGGAGCAGGTGACCACCGTGGCGGGCGTCGGCGCGCCGGGGGACACGAGCGGCGAAGCGTTCGAGGCCGTGGGCGTGCAGGTCCATCCGTTGCTGCCGCCCACGCGGGTGAACGAGGCGCCCGTGGGCACGCTGAACATGACCTCCACGCGCCCTGCGGCGGGAATGCCGATGGGTCCCTGGTTGCTCACGTCCACCACATAGCGGTAGGGCTGGCCGGGCGAGAGCGGGTTGCCGGGAGGCGCCGTGGGGTTGGTGGTGACGGCCAGGGCCAGGTCGGCCGCTTCGGTCGTGGTGATGCGGCGGTCCAGCGCATCGTTGCTGGGGTCCGAATCGGTCTCGTTGCGCGTCACGCGGGCATTGTTGATCCAGTTGGTCGAGACCGTCGGGAGCACCACCTCGAAATCCACCACCTTGGTGGAATTGACCGCCATCGAGCCCAGGCCGCACTGCACCGTCTGGTTGGCGACCGTGATGGCCGTGCCGGGTGCGATGGCCGGCGTGCAGGGCATGCCCGCCGGGGTCGTCGTGACCGACTGGAACACCGCGCCCACGGGCAGCTTGTCGGTGAGGACCACGCCGGTCGCCGCGCTGCCGGTGTTGTGCCGCACCGTCACCACGTAATGGAAGGTGCCGCCCGCCGGGCCCGAGGCCGATGCGGGCACCGCGTCCTGGTTGACCAGGATGTCGGTGGTCTGGGCCAGCACGGCCCCGGGTGCCAGCAGGCACCCGGCCAGCAGCAGGCCATATCCCCGCCCGCCGGGCAGGCCTTGATGGGTGGCAGATCTGCGCGCGGGCGCAGACGCGAAAGCAGCAGGCCACAGCAGGCCCGCAGCCCGCCGTGCAAAGGAAAGAACCATACCGATCTCCAGATTGTTGTAGTGAGCAGGTCCGGGAACGCCGCGACGCCACTTGGGCCCTGGCGAGGGCTGCAATGGGGTCGGAGGGCAAGGAAGGACCGGCGCGCGGTGCCTTGCCGGCGTGGCCGGGAGTGCCGCGAATCTAGGGGGTGGGCTCTTCGGTTTTCAGAATTCAACAATTGTTGACATTCGGCTGTGCATCTGTGCGTTCGGCACCACATGCAGCGCCCACCGCAACGAGCGACCGAATGGGCCTGCGGCTGTCCCGCGCGGCCCATCGCGGACACTGGCCGGCATGCTGTCCGCCTTCGTTGCCGCGTTGCCCTTTGCCGGCGTGCCCACCCTTCGTCCCGCCCGTCCCCAACCGCTCCGGCCCGTTGCGCGGTGGCGGCTTCGCCCCCTGCTGTGGCTCGGGCTGGCCTGGCTGGCCGCGCTCGCCGGGCCTGCCCGCAGCGAGCCGGCGGGTGTGGAGGTGTTCCACTGGTGGGTGACGGGCGGCGAGCGCGCCAGCATGGACGCGATCCGTGACTTCACGCGCCAGCGCGGCCTGGCCTGGAAGGAGGACTTCTCGCCCGGCAGCGGCACCGCGCGCTACACCGACGTGCTGGCGGCCCGCGTGCGCGCGGGGCGGGTGCCCACCGCCGCGCAGATGATCGGCTACGAGATCCACGAATGGGCGCGGCGCGGGCTGCTGGAGAATCTGAACGACGTCGCCGCGCGAGAGGAATGGGACGAGGTCGTTCCCAACGAGATCCAGCAACTGTCCAAATGGCAGGGCCAGTGGGTGGCGGCCCCGTTCAACGCGCATTCCACCAACTGGCTCTGGGTCAACCAGTCCCTGGCCCGCCGGCTGGGAGCCGCCACGCCGCCCGACACCTGGGACGACCTGATCGCCCTGCTCGACCAGGCCCGCGCCGCCGGCATCCAGCCGCTGGCCATCGGCAAGGAAGCGTGGGAACACACGCTGCTGTTCGAATCGGTCGCGGCCGGCACCGGCGGCGCGGCGTTCTACCGGCGCGCCTTTCTCGACTTGGACCCGACCGCGCTCGACGCCCCGGTCACCACCGTGATCTTCGAGCGCATGCGGCAACTGGCGCGGTACCTGGACGCGGGATTCATGCGCCGCCGCTGGGACCAGGCCACCGACCTTGTCGCCGGCGGGCAGGCCCTGCTGCAGGTGCAGGGCAGCTGGGTGGACGGCGAATTCAAGGTGCGGGGCCTGCGGCCCGGCCGCGACTACCAGTGCTGGCGCTTTCCCGACACCCAGGGCATGTACCTCTTCAACAGCGACCAGTTCGTCTTCTTCAAGCAGCCCGCACGCCAGCGCGCGGCGCAGGAGCGCTTCGCCTCCATCCTCATGGACCCGGATCTGCAGGTGGCCGTGAACGTGCGCACCGGCGCGGCGCCCGCGCGCGTGGACGTGCAGCAGGCCCCGTTCAACCGCTGCGGCCAGGGCGCCATCACGGACCTGCGCGGCGCCAACATGCGCCGCACTCTCATGGGCTCCATCGCCATGGGCAATGCCCATCCCTCCGCGGTGAAGGCCGCCGTGTACGACGTGGTCACCCGCCACCTGCAGGGGCGGCTGGACACGCCCGGCGCCGTGGCGGCGCTGCGCGCGGCGATCGCCCGCAAGCCCTGACCGACCCACCGCATCTGTCTTTTTCTTTCACGGATCGACCATGCCATCGTCCCGGTACGTTCTACGGTACTTCTCCCACCTGCCGCTCACCGCAAAGATCGTCTTTCTCGTGGGCCTGATGGGCGTCATCTCCACGGCGTCGATGCTCTACGCCACCAGCAAGATGCGCGGCATCGACCAGCAGTACAACGCGCTGATCGCGCGCGAGGCGCAGAGCGCGCTGCACATCGGCGATGCCGCCCTGCTGCTGAGCGAATCGAGCCGCCTCGTGTATGCCGTGCTGACCGAGCAGGACGAGGCCACCATGCGCGCCGCCCTGACCCGCCTGGCCCAGCTGCAGGCCCAGTTCAACCAGCAGATCGACACCACCGAAGCCCTGGTGCCCGCCAATGCCGCGCAGCTGCAGTCCATCCGCCAGCGCGCCACGGCAGCCTTCGCGCTGGCCGCGCGCATCGTCGATGCCGCCTCGCGCTGGCGTGGCGACCGGGCACTGCAGATCATCCACGGCGAGTTCGAGCCCGCCCTGCGCGCGCTGCAGCAGAACATGAACCAGCAGCGCAACGACTCCGTCACGCAGTTCCAGGAATCGTCCGTGCGCCTCGGACAGGTCACGCGCGACACCATCCTGACCACCGCGCTGGCCGTGGGCATCGGCCTGGCCCTGGTGATCGCGCTGTCGTCCTGGGTGGCCGTCTTCCAGATCTCCCGCCCCATCCTGCGGCTCACGCGGCACATGGAGCGGCTCACCGACCGCGAATACGACGACACCGTCACCGGCACCGAGCGGCGCGACGAAGTGGGCACCATGGCCAAGGCACTGCAGGTGTTCAAGGAAAGCATGCAGCGCGCCGACCGCCTGGCCATCGAGGTGGCCGCGAGCGCCGAAGCACGCCGCCTGTCCGAGCAGCTCGTGGACCTGACCGGCGCCATCCCGGGCGCGGTGTTCCAGATGCACGTGCGCCCCGACGGCTGGCAGCGCTTTCTCTTCGTGAGCGACAAGGCCGCCGAGCTGCAGGGCCGGCCCGTGCACGAACTGCTGCGCCTGGAAGGCCCCGTGGAGCAGACCTACGGCCTGCCGCCGTCCGGGCAGGACGCGCTGCGCGAGCGCTTCGAGCACAGCCTGCGCACCTTGCAGCCGCTGGACTTCGACGTCGAGGTGGCGCACGGCGACCGCAAGCGGTGGCTCAAGACCCTGGCCACCGCGCGGCGCCTGCCCGATGGCGCCGTGCTGTTCAACGGCGTGTGGCTGGACGTCACCGAACAAAAGAACCAGGCCCGCGCGCTGGCCCAGGCCGCCGAAGAGAAGGCCACCTTCCTGGCCGTGATGAGCCACGAGATCCGCACCCCGCTGAACGCCATCCTGGGCCTGGCCCAGCTCGCGCTCAAGGACGAAGCCCTGGCGCCGCCGCAGCGCGAGCGCATGGACCAGATGTACCGCGCCGGCCGCCGGCTGCTGGGCATCGTCAACGACACGCTCGACTTCTCCAAGATCGACGGCGGCCACCTCGTGCTGGAAACCGTGCCGTTCGAGCTGCCCACCCTGCTGGCCGACCTGTCGGAGCTGTTCGACGACAAGGCCAAGGCCAAGGGCCTGCGCTTTCGCGTGGAGGTCGCCCAAGGCGTGCCGCCCCACCTGCTGGGCGACCCGCACCGCATCGGGCAGGTGCTGGTCAACTTCGTGAACAACGCCATCAAGTTCACCGAAGCGGGCGAAGTCGCGGTGACCGTGTCGGTGCACGCCGCCACGCCGGCCGACGACGGCCCGCATGCCGACGGCGTGGGCGCGCAAGACGACCTGGTGCTGCACTGCGCCGTGCGCGACACCGGCATCGGCCTCACCGCCGAGCAGCAATCCCACCTCTTCCAGGCCTTCCACCAGGCCGACGCCACCATCACCCGCCGCTTCGGTGGCACGGGCCTGGGCCTGGCCATCTCGCGGCAACTGGCCCTGCTGATGGGGGGCGATGCCGGCGTGCACAGCGCGCCCGGCGCGGGCAGCACCTTCTGGTTCACCGCCCGCGTGCAGCGCAGCGCCCGCCCGGCCCTGCCCGCCCCGGGCGAGCGCGGCGCCCGCGCCCCGAGCGCCCCCGCGGCGCTGGCCGGCCTGCGCGTGCTGCTGGTGGACGATAACGAGCTCAACCGCCTCGTGGCCGCAGGCCTGCTGGAATCCGGCGGCCTGCACGTGGACACCGCCAGCGACGGCGCCGAAGCCCTGCGCCGCCTCGACGAAGCGCCCGACGTCACCCATTACGACGCCGTGCTGATGGACATGCAAATGCCCGTGATGGACGGCCTGACCGCCACCCGCGCGCTGCGCCAGGACCCGCGCTTCGCCCACCTGCCCGTCATTGCCATGACCGCCAACGCCGCGCGCCAGGACATCGAGCGCACCCGGGCGGCCGGCATGAACGATCACCTGGCCAAGCCGGTGCTGGAGGAAAGGCTGTGGGCCACTCTGGCGCGGTGGCTGGTGCCGGGGGGGCACGAGGTGACTTCGGCGTCCGCGGCCCCGGCACCTGCAACGGCATTCACATCACCGAGTGCAGAGGCCGACGACCACCATGCTCTGCCGGCCCTCGTCAAAGGGGCCACCGAAGCGGGTGCGGATGCTTTCTTCGATCAAAAGGCCTTGGAGGAACTGCGCAGTGTTTTCACCACTGACCGCTTCGACGCGCTGGTCACCCGATTCATTCTCGACTGCGAGCAGCGCATGGACCGCATCCATGACGCCCGCCGCGCCGAGGCCTGGGACCGCCTGCGGCAGGAAGTCCATGAGTTGGGGGGCACCGTTGGGAGTTTTGGGTTGCAACGGTTGAGTGGGATTACCCGGGCGCTGGAGATGGCCGCAGATGCCAAGGATGGGATACAGGTGGATGCGCTTATCCGATGGTCCGAGGAAGCGATGGCTCTTGGGCTCCAGGAGTTGAAAATGGCCTTGAGTTGCGTGTGAACCCCCATCGCATCGCCATTGACACCATTCCATAAAGGTTTAAAGGCTAGGCTTTTCGCATTCGAACAATCCATTGGCTCAGCGCTTTCTGAGGGAAATCTCCATCACATGGGCCATCGCTCAGTGCGTGTGCTGACGCAAGACGTGCTCCGCTTGCTTGAACCCCTTCTCGGCCGCGCGCTTAAGCAACTCAATCGCTTTCTCCGTGATGGTGCCGCCCTTGAACTCGCGCAGGGCATATGTGTAAAGCGCCTCGGGATGCTCTTGCTCAAATGCACGTTGGTACCACTGCTCGGCCATCTGCTTATCATCCGCATAGCCATACTGCCCTGTTTCCAGATACCACGCCAACTGATGCTGCGCTTCGCCCCAACCGTTTTCCGCGGCGCGCTCCAGCCAGTAATTGGCACGTCGGACGTCACAAGGAAAGACATTGCCGTATCGAAGGGCCTGTCCTAATTCCCATTGAGCCTCGGCATTGTCGGACTCAGCGATCCGTTGCATTTCCTGCATCCAATGCTCGCTTTGGACCGCGCTCGCAAGAACACCTTCGCCATCGCGATACCAAAGCGCCATGAAATAGCACGCAACGGGATCTCCCTCCTTTGCACATTGCTCCATCAGTCGAAGTGCCTCTTCACTACGATTTTCGTCAGAGGCCTGCAGTGCTGCCATGAATTGACTCGATCTAAGCATCACTCGGCGAGTACCAGGACGCTTCTGAAAAATGGATCGGCACTAATTTCGCGGTCCTTATAAATTCGATACAGCCATTATCCAATGGTCAGCAATTAAATGCCTTGCCGCGTTCAATGCATTAAATAAAACTTTGAACACTGCGATTCATCGCGCGGACCATTTATAGCGGCTTTTCATCCAACTATCGCAAACAGCCTTCCACCCACACAACCTCACCCGGATGGTGCTCCCTAATTGTCTCTAACGCGCCCTCAATAATATCCAAACTCGCACCCATCAAAGGATAATTAAATTGCGAAACATCTTTAATTGACATTAAATCAAAAACCAAATCTGAGCCACACCAAATATGATGACTCCCGCCATTACTCTTTAATTGCAGTGCTTCTTTTAAGCCCACAGGTGTAATTGCCAAGTAAATCATTTTTACCTCTTATTTATTTAACAAGTCCTGGATCACCTGGCACCGAAGGTCGCCCTTCCCCACGGTTTCCGTGAGTCGGTCGACTCCCGTCAGATGGACGACTCCAATCGTGTGAATGTGGAGAGCCGATGCCTCCGTGACTATGGTCCCAGTCAGTGTCCGTTTCAGGAAATCCGTCCGGCCCATACCGCCTCGTTTGTTTTCTATTACCACTTTTATTTTCACATTCCACTTCACAACCTGGCTCACCAGTCATTGGATTACTAGTCGACAGCGACCAGTTTGTAAAACGCGGAGATAAATAATCAAACGTTTGTTTGCATGCATTTATTGCTGCAACAGCAACTCCTCCGGCAGCAGTTGCACATAAAGGATTACTCATACATGCAATTACCACTGCCGGAATTGCTAAGCCCTTGGGATCAGTCCATGCCAGCGGATTGCCACTCACATAAGCAAACCGATTCCACCCCCCCTCCAGCCCAATCGGATCCGCTTGGAAGTACCGGCCCGAGGGCGGGTCATAGGACCGGTGCAGGTTGTAGTTCAGTTGGGTTTCCTCATCGAACACCTGCCCCGGATACCGCAGGTCGAACTTGATGGCTTCTGCATAGGCTGCACTGCCCTGCCCGCTTTGTGAGTAATTGGTCGCCCCCGTCGTCGGGTTCGCCTCCCCAAACCCCGTGATCAGCCACTGCCACGCCACCTGGCCCTGCGTGTTCGTCAGGCGTCTCGGCGTGTTCAGATGGTCCGCATCGATGGCATACAGCCTGCCGTTGATCTGCGCGGCAATGGGCATCGGCCCGTTCGCGGTGGGCAGGTAGATGACCTCGGTGCTGTCCATCTCGCCCGCCAGTGCTG
>NZ_BQXK01000032.1:0-30880 GCF_030158995.1 Acidovorax sp. SUPP2825
GGGCCTGCAAGGCCCCTCATGCACCCAGGCGCAGACCGCTGCTGGGCCTCATCACGCTCAAACGGCTACTGGCGCCCACTCCTCCCTATTCGGATTCGTCAAACATGGGGTTGTGAGAGGCTCCCTCAAGTGCCTGTTCGGCCAGCCCTTGCGACAGGCGCTGGGCATGGTGCAGAGCCTGCTGCGGCTGGCAAAGCTGGACTGGCCGGTACCTGACTTCAGCACTGTTTGCCGGCGCCAAAAGACCTTGCAGGTCGAACTGAGCTACCAGCGAACCAACTCGCCGCTGCAGTTGCTGGTGGACAGCACCGGCATCAAGTTCCTGGGCGAAGGAGAGTGGAAGCGCAAGAAGCATGGCGCTGAATACCGGCGCGAATGGCGCAAGGTCCATCTGGGCATCGACGCGCAGACGCTGGAAATACGCGCCATCGAGGTGACCAGCAACGCCATTGGGATGCGCCGATGTTGCCCGGGTTACTGGCTCAGATTCCCACCGACGAATCCATCGAAAGCGTCAGTGCCGATGGCGCCTACGACACGCGCGCCTGCCTGGACGCCATTGCCGAGCGACACGCGATGGCGGTGATCCCGCCCCGCAAGAACGCCAGCCATTGGAAGAAGTCGAGTCCGGGCTCGGCACATCGCAATGAGGCCATTCGGGCGTGCCAGCGCCTGGGTCGCGGCATTTGGAAGAAGTGGAGCGGCTACCACCGGCGCAGCCTTGTGGAGACGAAGATGCACTGCTTCAAGCGACTGGGCGAACGGGTGATCGCGCGCACGTTCGACCGCCAGGTTGTGGAGTTGCATGTCCGCGTGGCCTTGCTCAATCGGTTCAGCCAGATCGGCCGTCCTCACACCGTGTCGGTGATTGCTGTGGCATCGGTCCGTCTGGGGTTGGGGTTATGCCGTCCGAAAATCGATTTGTGCAACAGAGCCCCGGCAAATGGCCGCCACCACGCGCGGGCTGAACGCAGGCCGTCCTGCGCTTGCGGTCGAACCCTGCGCCACCAACCACAGTCGCGCAAACCCGCCAGCCACCATCTCCCGCTCCTCGAAATCCGCCATCGCCTGAGGTGTACGCCGCGCCCGTTGGAAGCTCCGTCACACAGCGGCGACGGCAGGCGGCTTCATAGCCAATTTCAATCCAATAAAATGATTGAAATGATAGAATTTCGCTTGAAATTTCGATAGAAATATCAAATTGATGGCTTTGCGCGAATTCCGGCGCACGGCACACAAAATCTCACCGATTTTCAGAATTCCCTCAAACTGGGCATACGTCCTACTTCATCCGAAAGGCCTCCCATGCGTCAGTTCACCATTCGTCAAAAGCTGCTGGGTGTCATCGCGGCCGTGCTGCTGGCTTTCTCCAGCCTGAGCGTGTTCCAGCTGGTCCGCATGTCCAGCATCACCCATGGGCTGGAGGTCCTCTACCAGAAGGACTTCGCCAATTCGTACTACGTGAGTGAACTCGATGGGCTGCTCACCCGCGTGGACATCAACATCCTGCGCATGATCGCCATCGGCGACCCGGCCCTCATCAAGACCTGGAAAGCCGAGAACATCGAGCGCTTCGGCAAGGCCGACCAGCTCATCGCGAACCTAGTCGCCAACATCGACGACCAGGGCAAGCCGCTCGCCGCCGACCTGCAGTCGGCCTACACCAAAATGCGCGCCGGTATGAACCACCAGATCGAACGCATCGAGGCCAACGACGTCCAGGGCGGCGCCGAGGTGAACCGGCTGGAGGTCAAGGACAACGCCAACGCGGTCTTCACCACGCTGGACAAGATCGCCAAGCGCATCAAGCAGGGCGCCGGGGTGCAGTTGCAGGAGCAGCTGGCCACCGGCACCACCACCCGCACGGTGGCCCTGGCGGCCCTGGTGCTGATCTCCGTGCTGGGCCTGGCCGGCAGCCTGCTGCTGGTGCGCAACCTGCTGCGCCAGCTAGGCGGCGAACCCGACTACGCCGCCAACGTGGCGCGCGAGGTGGCCCAGGGCAACCTGATGGTGGACATCGCCACGCGCGCCGAGGACAAGGACAGCCTGCTCGCCGCCATGAGCGAGATGCGCAACAGCCTGCGCGACATCGTGAGCCGCGTCCGCCAGGGCAGCGACAGCATCTCCACCGGCGCCCGCGAGATCGCCTCCGGCAACGTGGACCTGAGCCACCGCACCGAGGAGCAGGCCAGCAACCTGCAGCAGACCGCCGCCTCGATGGAACAGCTCAACACCACCGTGCGCAGCAGCGCGGACACCGCCCTGCAGGCCACCCAGCTGGCCAATTCCGCCAGCGCCGCCGCGCAGCAGGGCGGCGAGGTGGTGCGCCGGGTGGTGGACACCATGGGCGAGATCAGCGGCAGCTCGCGCAAGATCGCGGACATCATCAGCGTGATCGACGGCATCGCTTTCCAGACCAACATCCTCGCCCTCAACGCCGCCGTGGAGGCGGCCCGCGCCGGAGAGCAAGGTCGGGGCTTCGCCGTGGTGGCCAGCGAGGTGCGCAGCCTGGCCGGCCGCTCGGCCGATGCCGCCAAGGAGATCAAGGCCCTCATCTCCGCCAGCGTCGAGAAGGTGGAGACCGGCTCGCAGCTCGTGGGCGACGCGGGCACGTCGATGGAGAACATCGTGCAGCAGGTCCAGCGCGTGGCCGATTTGATCGCCGAGATCAGCGCCGCCACCAGCGAGCAGACCCAGGGCATCGGCCAGATCAACGCGGCCGTCACCCAACTGGACCAGACCACGCAGCAAAACGCCGCCCTGGTGGAGGAAAGCTCGGCCGCCGCCGACAACCTGAGCCAGCAGGCGCAGCGGCTCACCGAGATCGTGCGCACCTTCCGCATCGACCAGGACGCCGGCAGCTTCCATGGCGCGGCTTCCGCCCCGGCGCCATCGCCCGTGCGCAAGCCGCTCGCGGCATCCGCCGCGCTGCGCGCCGCACCGGCCGCGAGCCGCCCGGCCCTGTCCCGGCCGACCCCTGCCGCCGCCTCGCACGACCAGTGGGCCGCCCACTGACCACAGGGGGTGGTTGAACACCAGGGCTTGCACCGATGCGCGCGCAAGCCAGGGAGGGCCGCGAGAGCCGACAGGGCGGGCGCCCCCCCCCTGCGCGCCCGGCTTGCGCCGCTGATACAGGCCGTTGCCGTCGCCGTCTTTTTTGCCGTCGTCAGTCCGCCGGCACCAGCTCCACGGACGCGTGCTCTTCCAGCCATTCGGCCACGGGCCAGCCGGCCTCGTCCGCGATGCCCCGGTTCCAGAACTGCGAGGCACACAGCGCCTCCACGTCCAGGCCCTCCAGCGTGCTGCGCGCCAGCACCGCGCCGATGTAGGCGCTGCGCGCCCGCTCGACGATGCCCCAGACCAGCGTGGTCTCGGCGGCGCATTGCAGGCTGATCAGGAACGCCTCCTTGCGCGCGCCGTCCGCGGTTTTCTCCACCATCCAGGGCAACTGTTCGGCCAGCAGTTCGTCCTGCAGCAGCACGTTCAGCAGATCGCGCGCCGGCTCGGGGCCGAGCGGAACGACCACGAAACGCTCGGTTTCGAATTTCGGGGCCTGGGTGGGCAGCAGCTCGACGCTGGCTTTCATCTCTTGGTACGACATCGTTTTAAACCTCCGTGGCTACCGAGCGTAGGTGCGCGCCCAGGCGAGCCAGAATCAGGCAACGAAGAAATGCGCCTGCGGCCGAAGATGGGCGTGGCACGCCAAAACATCGCGATTTGTGAATGGCGCCGTGCGATTGAAAATTAACTGCTGCGCTGCAGACTATTAGCGTGCAAGGCTGAAATGCATTGGACCCTCTAATCCCTCCACACCGCTTTTGGCGTTCGGTACAATATTTTCGCCACTCCATCCACACCAGAATCCATGTACAAAAATCTGGAAAATATCGTCGCCACCCTTCAGACAAAGCACCTCAACGCCACCGCTGGCGGGCCGATTCCGGTGTACACGATCGATAAAGGATTATCCAAAAATCTGCCCGGCCACGAAATAGAGATTTCAATCCAATCCAGCGGAGACATCGCATTCAAACAAAGGTGGATTGGCGATCCCGTATCGCACCCGCGATTGACATGGCCAGTGCTGCGGCAAATTTTGAACAAGATCATGCTCTCGTATTTTTGTGCAGACTACAAAACAATTAAAAAGCATGAAGTTTTCCGCCATTTCTTTCATTATTCCGAGCGTCAAATTCTTTTCATGCACCAAGGAAAAGAAGTGACCAGGACGCTGGGCAGCTTTCCCTGCATTCACTGCGGTATTATCTTGCCGGAAGATCAAATCACCATCGACCACCATTACCCTCAAACCGGAGGCGAGATGCTGGCCCTTCTGAAGGTATTGAGGGCGTGCCATCTGACGCAAGAGGGCCCCTCGGGCGAACTGGGAAAGTTCTATGCCGGCCAATCCGCACATTCACCCGAGCATCTTGCCGCAGCGATCATGGCGCCTCCCTCATGGCCGACGGCGCACTACCCGTTCCCACAGAGAGCGCCAAAAAACAAACCAGACCTTGGCACCACTTTGAATGATTTCGGCACACTCATTTACTCCGTATTGGTCTGGTCCGGGGATATCCGGCAGGTCATGCAGAACTGCATGAACTCCTTCCTGAATCTGAAGCCGTCGTGCCTGCGCTGCAACGCCTCCAAAGGGAATTCCATATGAATGTGCCTTGGATCGCCACCGAGGCCGAAGCGGCCCCGCCCGCAGAAGCCCGCAGGCCGGCGCTGTGCACCGGCCTGGGCGCCATGCACCAAGGCGGGTCGCCCCCCGCCCTGCCCTCGCCTCCGTGCAGGCCACGCCACGCCGCCTGACGCTATTAAATCAATAGCACAATGCCCTAGTGGAATATGCACTGGGGCCCGATTTCCCTTCAACCCCTCCGATCCCACCCAGACCTGGCACGCGCATTGCAACAGCGTCCCCGTGACCAATGCCGGTCACATGGCTGGCCCCTTCCAATGGCGGAAACGGGGCGGTCAGGACGAAGGCGTCCCCACAGGCAGTGCAGGCTTCATCGGCCCGCGCCCTGTGCGGACGCCTTTTTTGTTTTTTGGTTTCGGCTTCGTCTGCCGGCAGGCGCTGTTCATTCGTTTTTGCAGCGCCGCGGCGGGCACCCATGGGGGTCACGATGAAAAAATCCAGGCTGGTGATGGTGGGCAATGGCATGGCCGGGGTGCGCACGCTCGAAGAGCTGCTCAAGATCGCTCCGGACCTCTACGACATCACGGTGTTCGGCGCCGAGCCGCACCCCAACTACAACCGCATCCTGCTGTCGCCCGTGCTGGCGGGCGAGCAGACCATCGACGAGATCATCCTCAACGACTGGTCCTGGTACGAGGAGCACGGCATCCACCTGCACACGGGCTTCACGGTGCACGAAGTGGACCGCGTGCGCCGCGTGGTGCACGCCACCAACGCGGCGGGCGAGGCCATCAGCGCCGAGTACGACCGGCTCATCCTCGCCACCGGCTCCAACCCGTTCATCCTGCCGATTCCGGGCAAGGACTTGCAAGGCGTGCTGGCCTACCGCGACATCGCCGACACGCAGGCCATGATCGACGCCGCCGCCACGTACCAGCATGCGGTGGTCATCGGCGGCGGGCTGCTGGGCCTGGAGGCCGCCAACGGCCTCATGAAGCGCGGCATGCAGGTGAGCGTGGTGCACGTGGGCGACTGGCTCATGGAGCGCCAGCTGGACGACGTGGCCGGCAAGATGCTGCAAAAGTCCCTGGCCGAGCGCGGCATGCAGTTCCTGATGAAGGCGCAGACGCAGGAGCTGGTGGGCGGGGCGGACGGCCGCGTCACCGCCGTGCGGTTCAAGGACGGCACCGAAGTGCCCGCCGACCTGGTGGTGATGGCCGTGGGCATCCGCCCCAACACGCAGCTGGCCGAAAAGATGCGCCTGCACGTCCACCGCGGCATCGTGGTGAGCGACACGCTGCAGACCACCACCGACGCGCGCATCTACGCCGTGGGCGAGTGCGCCGCGCACCGGGGCATCGCCTACGGGCTGGTGGCGCCGCTGTTCGAGCAGGGCAAGGTGCTGGCCAACCACCTGGCGGAGTTCGGCATCGGGCGCTACCAGGGCTCGCTCACCTCCACCAAGCTCAAGGTGACGGGCATCGACCTGTTCAGCGCCGGCGACTTCCAGGGCGGCGAAGGCACCGAGGAGATCGTGATGAGCGACCCCTTCGGCGGCGTGTACAAAAAACTCGTCATCAAGGACGACAAGCTCGTGGGCGCGTGCCTCTACGGCGACACGGTGGACGGCAGCTGGTACTTCAAGCTGCTGCGCGACGGCCGCACGGTGGGCGACATCCGCGACAAGCTGATGTTCGGCGAGAGCAACATCGGCGACGCCGGCCATCAGGGCCACAGCAAGGCCGCCGCCATGGCCGACACCGACGAGGTGTGCGGCTGCAACGGCGTGACCAAGGGCGCGATCTGCAAGGCCATCAAGGACAAGGGCCTGTTCACGCTGGACGACGTGAAAAAGCACACCAAGGCCAGCGCCAGCTGCGGCTCGTGCACGGGGCTGGTGGAGCAGATCATCATGTTCACGGCCGGCGGCGACTACTCGGCCACGCCCAAGACGAAAGCCGTTTGCGGCTGCACCGACCACGGCCACCAGGCGGTGCGCGATGCGATCCGCGCCAACAAGCTGCTGTCCATCGGCGACGTGTTCGCCTTCATGGAATGGAAGACGCCCAACGGCTGCGCCACCTGCCGCCCGGCCGTCAACTACTACCTCATCAGCACCTGGCCGAAGGAGGCCAAGGACGACCCGCAAAGCCGCGCCATCAACGAGCGCAGCCACGCCAACATCCAGAAGGACGGCACGTACAGCGTGATCCCGCGCATGTGGGGCGGCGAGACCACGGCCAGCGAACTGCGCCGCATCGCCGACGTGGTGGACAAGTATCAGATCCCCACCGTGAAGGTGACCGGCGGCCAGCGCATCGACCTGCTGGGCGTGAAGAAGGAAGACCTGCAGGCCGTGTGGAAGGACATCGGCATGCCCAGCGGCCACGCCTACGCCAAGGCCCTGCGCACGGTGAAGACCTGCGTGGGCAGCGAGTGGTGCCGCATGGGCACGCAGGACAGCACGCAGATGGGCAAGGACCTGGAGCGCGCCATGTGGCGCATGTACGCCCCGCACAAGGTCAAGTTCGCCGTGAGCGGCTGCCCGCGCAACTGCGCCGAGAGCGGCATCAAGGACGTGGGCATCATCGGCGTGGACAGCGGCTGGGAGATGTACATCGCCGGCAACGGCGGCATCAAGACCGAGGTGGCGCACTTCTTCACCAAGCTCAAGACCGCGGCCGAGGTGCTGGAGTACACCGGGGCTTTTTGCGAGCTGTACCGCCAGGAGGGCTGGTACCTGGAGCGCACGGTGCACTACGTGAACCGCGTGGGCCTCGATCACGTGAAAAAACGCATCCTCGAAGACCACGAAGGCCGCCGCGCACTGTGGGAGCAGCTGCAGTTCGCGCTGGACGGCGAGCCCGACCCGTGGTTCGACTTCCAGGAAGCCAGCGTGGACACGCGGCAGTTCGCCGCCATCGCGCCGTGACCGAAGGGGCCCCGTCCATGCGCCGCCGCCGACTCCTGCTCGCCACCGCCCTGGGCGGCTGCGCGTTCGCCGCCCGCGCCGAGGTGGCCGACCTGAACGACGCCATCAACCAAGCCGGCCGCCAGCGCATGCTGAGCCAGCGCATGGGCAAGGCGTGGCTCGCGCTGGTGCACGGCGTGGAGACCGCCAACGCCCAGCAGGTGCTGGACAAATCCCTGGCGCTGTTCGAGCGGCAGCTGGCCGCACTGAAAGCCTATGCCCCCACGCCCGCCATCCGCGCCACCTACGGCGAACTGGAGGCGGCTTGGGGCCTCTACAAGGCCACGCTGACCGGCACCGCCCCGGCGCGCGACGCCGCGCCCGCCGTGCTGCAGGCCGACGCCCGCGTGCTGGCCCTGGCCCAGCAGGGCACGCAGCAGTACGAGGCCACGCAGTCCAAGCCCGCCGGCCACCTCGTCAACCTGGCCGGTCGCCAGCGCATGCTGACCCAGCGCATGGCCAAGTGCTACCTGGCCGCCGCGCTGCCCGTGGACGCGGCCGCGGCCCAGGCCGAGATCGCCAAGGCGCGCAGCGAATTCGCCACCGCCATGGCCGCCCTGCGCACCGCGCCGCAGGCCACGCCGCGCATCCAGCAGGAGCTGCAGCTGGCCGACGGGCAGTGGGTGTTCTTCGACGCGGCGCTGCAGCGGCTGCAGGGCGGGGGCACCTCGGCCAAGCAGCTGGGCGAGGTGTTCGTGGCCAGCGAGAACCTGCTGGTGGTGATGGACCGGGTGACCGGACTGTATGCCGCGGCGTGAGCGAGTGAGCGAGCGAGCGCGCCAATGAGCGAGTTTGTTGTTTTTTCTAACGATTCCTGAGGTACCGCGATGAGCGACTGGAAATACATCTGCCGTGTGGACGACATTCCCGTGCTGGGCTCGCGCCGCGTGGCGCGGCCGCAGGGCCTGGACGTGGCCGTGTTCCGCAACGGGGCGGACGAGGTGTTCGCGCTGCTGGACCGGTGTCCGCACAAGGGGGGGCCCCTGTCGCAGGGGATCGTGTTCGGGACGAGCGTGGCGTGTCCGCTGCACCACTGGACGATCGGGTTGTGCGATGGGCAGGCTTCGGCGCCGGACGAGGGGTGTACGCCGAAGTTTGCGGTGAAGGTGGAGGGGGGGGAGGTGTTTTTGGATGCTGGGGAGTTGGCGGGGCATGCGGTGGAGTTGGTGCGGCCGGTGGCGGGGCCTGTGAGGCGGGGTGTTGTTGGTTCTGGGTTGGATGCTTGAGGCTGGCTGTGTTTTGTTTTTGCGGTGGCTGTGGATTTTTCTCCCGGGGCCGGGTCTCGGCCCGGCGGCCGAGGTACTTTTCTTTGCTTCGCCAAAGAAACGTACCCAAAAGAAAGGCGACCCTACTGGCTGCGTCCCTGCGCTTCGCTCCGGGCAACCTGCGGTGCTCGCGGCTGGCGGGGTCCGCGCAAACTCGCTCCACTGCGTTGCGCTCAAACAGCGCGCGGCCCTTTTTCCGCCAGCCGCTGCGCTCCTCGGCGCATCCAGAAGGGAACCCAACAGCCCACACACGGGCCATCGCTGCGCTCGGCCCTCAACGCGCAGGCGCTGCGCGCCGCGAAGGCCGGGCCGAGCGCAGCGATGGCCCGGCTGGCGGGTTCCCTTCTGGATGCGCCGAGGAGCGCAGGGCGCGGGGCGGGCAGGTGTGCCGCAGGACACACCTGCCTTCGTCATCTGACTCGCTGCGGTTGTCCGAGCGGAGTTCACGCAGTGAACGCAGCGAGTTCCGCAGCGCGACCCGCGACCGAGCACCGCAGGTTTCCCCGTTCGCCGAAAGGCGAACGGGGACGCAGCCAGCAGGGTCGCCTTTTCTTTGCTTACTTTCTTTTGGCGAAGCAAAAGAAAGTGAGTGCGCCGCCGGGCGCAACTCCCGGCCCCGAAACGTAACCAACCAGCAACCAACAAAAATCAGCGCGCGTCCAGCAAAACAAGCAGCAACACAACCATAAGTTAACCAAAAATCACGCCATGACCCAAACCCAATCCACCTGCCCCTACTGCGGCGTAGGCTGCGGCGTGATCATCGAATCCACCGGCCCCCAGATCACCGGCGTGAGAGGCGACCCCACCCACCCCGCCAACTTCGGCCGCCTGTGCACCAAGGGCTCCACCCTCCACCTCACCGCCGCCAGCCCCGTCACCCTCCAGACAAGACTGCTCACCCCCCAACACCGCCTCCAGCGCGGCGACAAGCCCCAGCCCATCGCCTGGGAAGCAGCCCTCGACACTGCCGCACAAAAATTCGCCGACACCATCGCCCGGCACGGCCCCGACGCCGTCGGCTTCTACGTCTCCGGCCAACTCCTCACCGAGGACTACTACGTCTTCAACAAGCTCGCCAAGGGCCTCATCGGCACCAACAACATCGACACCAACTCGCGCCTGTGCATGAGCAGCGCCGTGGCGGGCTACAAAACCACGCTCGGCGCCGACGCGCCGCCCACCTGCTACGACGACGTGCAGCACGCGCAGTGCCTCTTCATCGTGGGCAGCAACACCGCGTGGGCACACCCCATCCTGTTTCGCCGCATCGAGGACGCCAAGGCCGCCAACCCGGGCATGAAGATCATCGTGGCCGACCCGCGCCGCACCGAGACCGCCGGGCTGGCCGACCTGTTCCTGCCCATCCAGCCGGGCAGCGACGTCATGCTGTTCCACGGCATGCTGCACCTCATGCTGTGGGAAGGCTGGGTGGACAGCGCCTACATCGCCGCGCACACCACCGGCTTCGATGCGCTCAAGGCCCTGGTGCGCGACTGCACGCCCGCCCGCGTGGCCGAGGTGTGCGGCATCAGCGAGGCGGATCTGGCCACCGCCGCGCGCTGGTTCGCCGGTGTGGGTGCCGCTGCAGGTGCGGGTGCGGGTGCCGCGCGCCAGCCCACGCTCAGCCTTTACTGCCAGGGCCTGAACCAGAGCACCAGCGGCACGGCCAAGAACGCCGCCCTCATCAACCTGCACCTGGCCACGGGCCAGATCGGCCGACCGGGCGCGGGGCCGTTCTCGCTCACCGGGCAACCCAACGCCATGGGCGGACGCGAGGTAGGGGGACTGGCCAACCTGCTGTCGGCCCACCGCGACCTGGCCAACCCGCAGCACCGCGCCGAAGTGGCCGCGCTGTGGGGCGTGCCCGAGGTGCCGGGCACGCCCGGCAAGACCGCCGTGGAGATGTTCCAGGCCGCGGCCGACGGCGAGATCCGGGCGCTGTGGATCGCCTGCACCAACCCGGCGCAGAGCCTGCCCGACCAAGCCACCGTGCGCCGCGCGCTGGAGCGCGCCGAGTTCGTGGTGGTGCAGGAGGCCTTCGCCACCACCGCCACCGCGCAGTACGCCGACCTGCTGCTGCCCGCCACCACCTGGGGCGAGAAGACCGGCACGGTGACCAACAGCGAGCGCCGCATCTCCCGCGTGCGCCCCGCCGTGCCCGCACCCGGCGACACGCGCCACGACTGGGCCATCGCCGTGCAGTTCGCCCACCGGCTGGAGGCGCGGCTGCGCCCGGGGCGGCCCACGCTCTTTCCGTACGCCACCGGCGACGGCGAGGCCGAGCGCGGCGCCGAGGCCGTGTGGAACGAGCATCGCGAGACCACGCGCGGGCGCGACCTGGACATCACCGGCCTGTCGTGGGCGCTGCTCGATGCGCAGGGCCCACAGCAGTGGCCCTGCCCGGCCGGCGCCGCCGACAACACCGATACCAATACCAATGCCGATGCCGATGCCGATGCCGATCCTTCGGCCCCGCCCCGCCCGCTGGGCAAAGCGCGCCTGTACGAAGACGGCGTGTTCCCCACCGCCGACGGCCGCGCGCGCTTCGCCGCCCACGCCTGGCAGCCGGTGGCCGAGCCGCGCCAGGCGCGCTACCCGTTCAGCCTGACCACCGGCCGCCTGCGCGACCAGTGGCACGGCATGAGCCGCACCGGCACCCTGGGCCGCCTGTTCGGCCACGTGGCCGAGCCCAGCGTGCAGATGCACCCGCAGGACATGGCGCGCCGCCAGTTGGCCGAGGGCGATCTGGTGCACGTCACCAGCGCGCGCGGCGCCATCGTGGTGCCGGTGCAGGGCAGCACCGACGTGGGCCTGTCCCAGGCCTTCATCGCCATGCACTGGGGCAGCGAATACCTGAGCGGGCAATCGTCCACCGGCACGCCGCTGGCGGGCGTGAACGCGCTCACCACGCCGGCCTTCTGCCCCACCTCCAAGCAGCCCGAACTCAAGCACACCGCCGTCAAGATCCTGAAGGCCGAGCTGCCCTGGCGGCTGCTCGCCATGGCCTGGCTGCCGGCCGACAGCGCCCTGGCCGCGCGCGAGGCGCTGGCCGCGCTGATGCCCGCCCTGCCCTTCGCCAGCTGCGTGCCCTTCAGCAACAACGCCCCTCTGGCGGGCCCGCAGCGCGAACGCCACGGCGTGCTGCTGCGCGCCGCCGGCCACGAGCCCGCGCCCGATGCGCTGATCGAACGCATCGAGGCCCTGCTGGGCCTGGACACCCCCGAAACCCTTCGCTACGCCGACCGCCGCCGGGGCCAGCGCCGCGCGCTGCGGCTGGAGCGCCAGGGCGGCGACACCCTGCTGGCCGGCATGCTGCTGGCCGGCGACACCCGGGCGGAGGTCTGGCTCAAGACCCTGCTGCAGGAAGAACTGCCCGCGCAAGGCTACGGCCGCCTGCTGCTCGTGCCCGGTGCGCAGGCGCCCTCCGGCGCACAGGCCGTGCAGTCGCGCGGCAAGCCCGTGTGCTCCTGCCTGAACGTGACCGACGCCGCCATCACCGCCCACCTGGCGCAATGCCACGGCACCGACGCCGACCGGCTCGCGCAGTTGCAGGGCGCGCTGCGCTGCGGCACCCAGTGCGGCTCCTGCGTGCCCGAGCTGAAACGCATGGTGCGCGCCACGGGGCCGCTGGCCCCGGCCACCCCGCAGGCCCCCGCCGCCGCCCTCTCCATATAACCAAAAGTTGGCAGAAGTGGGGGAGAATCCGGTCCCCTTCGATCCGCCAGAAAAACCCCACGCCATGGCCATCAGCCACTATCTCAAGGACCTCGGCCGCGGCGCGCGCGGCGCCCGCGCCATCGGCCGCGAGCAGGCCAACGACCTGTTCGGCCAGGTGCTGGACGGCCAGGTCACCGACCTGGAGATCGGCGCCTTCTGCATCGCCATGCGCATCAAGGGCGAGACCGCCGAGGAGATGTGCGGCTTTCTCGATGCCACCCATGCGCGGCTGGCCCGCCTGCCCGCCAGCGACCGGCCCGTGGTCGTGCTGCCCAGCTACAACGGCGCGCGCAAGCTGCCCGTGCTCACCCCGCTGCTGGCGCTGCTGCTGGCGCGCGAGGGCCTGCCCGTGCTGCTGCACGGCATGCGCACCGAGGCGCGGCGCATTCTGGCATCGGATGTGCTCGACGCCCTAGGAATATCTGCCCTGAATGCTCCTGAAAAGATAGCAAACGGCACCGTGGCCCACATTCACACCGAAGCCCTGCACCCGGGCCTGGCCCGCCTGCTGGCCGCGCGCGAAGCCATCGGCCTGCGCAACCCGGGCCACAGCGTGGTCAAGCTGATGAACCCCTGCGCCGGGCCGTCGCTGGTCGTCACCGCCTACACCCACCCCGAATACCAGGCAATGCTGCACGCCACGTTCGGCACGCTGGGCATGAACGCCCTGCTCTCGCGCGGGCTGGAGGGCGAAGTGGCCGCCGATCCGCGCCGAACGCCCCGTTACGACGCCTTCGTCGCCGGCGCGCACCATCTGTGGGAAGAGCAGCAGCCCGGCACCGCCAGCGAGGTGCCCGGCCTGCCCCAGGACATCGACGTGGACACCACCGCCCGCTACACGCGCCAAGTGCTCGACGGCGCGCTGCCGGTGCCCGCGCCGCTGTCCCGTCAGGTGGAACACATCTTGCGTCTGGCCGGGCAAATCCCTTTGGAGACAAACCCATGAATCGCCCATCCACTCCCGCCTTCGAAGGCGTCGCCCCCGGCCGCTGCACGCTGGTGGGCGCCGGCCCGGGCGATCCGGAACTGCTCACCATCAAGGCCCTCAAGGCCATCCAGGCCGCCACCGTGCTGCTGGTGGACGACCTGGTCAGCGACGAGATCGTGGCCATGGCCCCGCCCGGCGCGCGCATCGTCCACGTGGGCAAGCGCGGCGGCTGCAAGAGCACGCCCCAGGCCTTCATCGAAAAGCTCATGGTCATGGCCGTGAACGAGGGCGAGAACGTGGTGCGCCTGAAGGGCGGGGACCCGTTCATCTTCGGGCGCGGCGGCGAAGAGGTCGAGCACCTGCGCGCGGCAGGCATCGACGTGCAGGTGGTCAACGGCATCACCGCGGGCCTGGCCGGCATGACGCTGCTGGGCACGCCCCTCACCCACCGCGAGCACGCACACGGCGTGGTCTTCGTCACCGGCCACGCCAAGCCCGGCGACGCCGGCACCGACTGGCGCCAGCTGGCCGCCACCGCGCGCGATGCCCGCCTCACCCTGGTCATCTACATGGGCGTGAGCAGCGCCGCGCACATCCAGCAGGAACTGCTCACCGGGCTGCCCGCCAGCACCCCCGTGGTCGTCATCCAGCACGTGAGCCTGCCCCAGCAGCGCCACGCGCTCACCACCCTGGGCGAGTTGCACACCACCATCGAGCGCGAGCAGCTCGCCAGCCCATCGGTCATCGTCGTGGGCGATGTGGTAAGCGGCGTGGCGGCGGCCAGGGGCAGCACCCGCGGCGCGGACCCCCTGCCCTCCGCGAAGCGCAACGCGGCGGGGGGCTGAGGCGCGCGGCGGGCTGCGGGCAAGCGACCGCGATGCGCCGCGGCATCGTCGCCGCGCCCGCGCTCATGGCGCCCCGATGAGCCGCACCTCCACCACCATCCCGCCCTCCTCGAAATGCCGCGCCACCTGGGCCATCTGCGGGGCGCCGCGGTCGGGGTGCCTGGAGTAGCGGCCCGACTGGTTGGTGATGAAGAACGTCTCGCGCTGGGCATCCCACCGCAGCTCGCCCGAGATGCGGGTCTGCTTGCCCCACCAGTCTCCGGTCGCATCGTCCCGGGTTCCCGCGACCAGCGAAGGGTGGCCCATCCGGCGCTCCTTGCCGGCGGGCTCGCCGGCCGGTGTCTCGACCCGCGCGTGCGGCCCCAGGTGCAGCGTGGCGCCCATGCCGATCGACCACAGGACCGGCGTTCCCTCCCGGATGGCCTGCAGGTCCAGCACCTCGGGCAGCCGCACGCCACCGGGGTTGCCCAGCGGGATGGAGACGCGCTGCGGGTGCAAGGCCTCTTCCCAGGGATGGATCTGCGGGTGGCCGTTCTTGACCCGGGCCGATTGCAAGGTGCCCCAGTCGCGGTCCAGCCCCCGGGCCGCTGCCTCGCCGACCAGCTGCGCGAACGGCAGGGGGCCGGCGGAATGCGCCGGGCGGCTGTCGGGCGAGGCCGAGCGCGCCCGCCGCGGTGCCGCCTCCGCCTCCGCCTCCGTCTCCGTCTCCGTCTCCGCAGCCCTCCCCTGGGGCCGCCCCGGCTGCGGCAACGCCGTGGGGTCGATCCTGCGCCGCTTCGCGCCCGAGGCGCTGGTCTCGGCGCCCGCCGTCCGCGCCCGGGTGTCGATCGGAAACCCGGCGGGCGGCTCCGCGCTGCGCGCACGGCGCCGTGGCGGCAAGGCAGCAGCGGGTGCCACGGGCGGGTGGGATGCAGTGGATGGGGTGGTCAAGGCCGGGGCCGCAGCGCTTGCGCTGGACCCGGCACGGTCGGTGGTTTTCATGGCTCGCTCCCTTTGGCGCCCCGCCCTCTGGCGGGCGGTGGGGGAGCATGGTGGGCGGCAGGCCCGACCGGGGCAAGCCACCATGCGAAGCCGTGTGCGCCCCGGCGCACGGCCAACGCGTCTCTACGTCTCTGACGTCTCCTACAGGCCGGCCGGCCCCGCCGCCGCCAGCCGCACCTGCTCGAAGCGCTCGGCCTGCTCCTTGCGCAGGGCCTTGCGCAGCAGCGCGGCCTCCCAGCGGCGGCGCTCGTCGGCGGTGGAGGGCGACAGGGGCGGCACGGCGACGGGCTTGCGGTCCTCGTCCACGGCCACCATGGTGAAAAAGCAGCTGTTCACGTGGCGCACCACCTGGGTGCGGATGTTCTCGGCCACCACCTTGATGCCCACTTCCATCGACGAGTTGCCGGTGTAGTTCACGCAGGCCAGGAAGGTGACGAGCTCGCCCACGTGGATCGGCTGCAGGAAGGTGACCTGGTCCACGCTGAGCGTGACGGCGTAGCAGCCCGAGTAGCGCGTGGCGCAGGCGTAGGCCACCTGGTCCAGCAGCCGCAGCACCGCGCCGCCGTGCACGTTGCCCGAGAAGTTGGCCATGTCGGGGGACATCAGCACGGTCATGCTGAGCTGGTTGGCCGGAAGGTTGATCGTCATGGCGCGCGATTTTAGAAGCGCGAGGGCCCGCGGCACGGGCCTTGCGTGGCGCGGATCGGGCCGGTGATGCGGCTTCGCTACACTCGCGCCCGGCGTTCCCGCCCGGAGAAAAAATGCTCGACAAACTCAACGAACTCACCGCCAGCCATGGCGAACTGCGCACCGGCCGCGGCCTGGTCTCGGGCGTCATCGCCCTGTCGCTGGCCATCCTGTGCATGCTGGGGGTGCTGGCCTTCCACTTCCCGCAGTACCTCACCACGCCGGAGCTGCGCAAGAGCTACAACGTGGACGTGATCCGCATGATCATGCTGGCCGCACTGGTGGCGGCGGGCGGCATCTCCCTCGTCAACATGCTGTTCAACCGCTCGCGCTGGCTGTCGGCCGCGGCCTTCCTGCTGGTGGTGTCGACCGCGCTGCTGGGCGGGCACAAGGTGCCGGTGAACGACTTCGCGGACAACACGCCCTACATCGGCCTGGACTGGTTCATCCTCGACCTGCTGGGCAGCGCGCTGATCTTCATCTTCATCGAAAAGCTCTTCGCGCTGCGGCGCGACCAGCCGGTGTTCCGCGCCGAGTGGCAGACCGATTTCCACCACTTCATCGTGAACCACATGGTGGTGGGCTTCGTGCTGCTGGCCACCAACCTGCTGGTGCACAAGTTCTTCGGCTGGGCCGCGAGCGACGGCGTCCGCGGCTGGGTGCAGGGGCTGAACTTCTGGGTGGCGCTGTTCCTCATCATCCTGGTGGCCGACCTGGTGCAGTACTGGACGCACCGGGCCTACCACGAGGTGCCGGTGCTGTGGCGCCTGCACGCGGTGCACCACAGCGTGAAAAGCATGGACTGGATGGCCGGCTCGCGCCAGCACATCCTGGAGCTGCTGATCACGCGCACGCTGGTGCTGGCACCGATCTACGTGCTGGGCTTTTCCAAGGAGGTGATCGACGCGTACATCGTGATCGTGGGCTTCCAGGCCGTGTTCAACCACGCCAACGTGAGCGTGCGCCTGGGGCCGCTGCGCTACCTGATCGTCACGCCCAACTTCCACCACTGGCACCACAGCCAGGACCAGGAGGCGCTGGACAAGAACTACGCGGCGCACTTCGCCTTCATCGACTACGCCTTCGGCACGGCGGTCAAGAGCACCAAGCTCTGGCCCGAGCACTACGGCGTGCTGGGCGACTACGTGCCCAACGGGTTCATGAAGCAGCTCAAGTTCCCGTTCACGTGGAAGGGCTAGTGGCTTCCATGGATACGGCGGACACCGCGCGGCAGTTCGACGCTGTCGTCATCGGCGCCGGCGCGGCGGGCCTGTTCTGCGCCGCGCAGGCGGGGCAGCGCGGCCTCTCGGTGCTGCTGATCGACCACGCTGAAAAAGTGGCCGAGAAGATCCGCATCTCGGGTGGCGGGCGCTGCAACTTCACCAACCGCGACCTGGACCCGGCCGCGCCGCACAAGCACTTCGTGGGGCAGAACCCGCAGTTCTGCCGCTCGGCGCTGTCGCGCTACACGCCGGCCGACTTCATCGCGCTGATGGACCGGCACGGCATCGCCCACCACGAAAAGCACAAGGGCCAGCTCTTCGCCGACCGCTCGGCGGAGGACATCATCCAGATGCTGCTGGCCGAATGCGCTGCGGGCGGCGTGCAGCGCTGGCAGCCGTGCCGGGTGAAAAATGTGGCCTTTTCGGCCTCCGGCACAGATTCCACTAGGGCGTTCTGCTATCAAATTGATACCGATCGCGGTCCCGTGCTGGCCCGCAGCGTGGTCGTGGCGACCGGGGGGCTATCGATCCCCAAGATCGGCGCCACCGACTTCGGCTACCGGATCGCGCAGCAGTTCGCCATCCCGCTGGTGGAGCGCCGCCCGGGGCTGGTGCCGCTGACGTTCGACGGCGATGCCTGGGCGCCCTACGCCCAGCTGGCCGGGCTGGCGTTGCCGGTGGAGATTTCCACGGGCGCCAGGAAGGCGCGCATGGCCTTCCACGAAGACCTGCTGTTCACCCACCGGGGGCTGTCGGGCCCGGCGGTGCTGCAGATCTCCAGCTACTGGCAGGAGGGCCTGCCCCTGTCCATCCACCTCGCGCCGGGCACCGACCTGCCCGCCCTGCTCGCGCAGGCCAAGGCGCGGTCGAGAAAGCGCATCGCCAACGAACTGGCCGGCCTGGTGCCCAGCCGCCTGGCCGACACCTGGGTGCAGCAGGACGCGGACTGGCAGCGGCCCATCAACGAGGCCTCGGACAAGGCGCTGGCGCGGCTGGCCGAGCGGCTGTCGCGCTGGGAGCTGGTGCCCACGGGCACCGAGGGCTACAAGAAGGCCGAGGTGACGCTAGGCGGCGTGGACACGCGGGCGCTGTCGCAGCAGACCATGGAAGCCAAGGCCCAGCCGGGGCTGTACTTCATCGGCGAGGTGGTCGATGTGACCGGCTGGCTGGGGGGCTACAACTTCCAGTGGGCCTGGGCCAGCGCGCACGCCTGTGCGCAGGCGCTGCCGGGCGGCTGAGCCCCGCCAGCCCGGGCCCCGGCACGAGGCCAGCGCATGCGGTCATGCGCGCCCGATGGACGGCGGAATCTCGCTCGGTTCGCGCACGGGCGTCTGGTTGCGGTCCGCGCGAAACTGCGCCGAGCGTTCGTACGCCAGCTTGCGGGCGCGCATCACGTTGCCCAGGGGCTGGTGGTCCGCCAGACCGCGCCAGGGGCTGAAGAAGAGCCCGTCTTCCGACACGCCGGCCACGGCCTCGCTCCACGCGGTCTGCGGCTGCGCCACCAGCCGGGCCACGGTGATGTAGGGGCTCTGTTCCTGCGGCCACTCCACGGACGCGTCTTCGACCGGCATCGACTCCAGGTCGGTGCACAGCTGCACCCGCAGGTCCCACTGCGCGGGGTTCACCGCCATGAAGCGGACCACCTCCTCGCGCAGGCCATCGGGCCGGCCGTCGAGATCGACCTTCTGGTCCACCAGCGCCTTCAATGCGTCCGATGCCGGCGCCAGCGACAGCTTGGCGATGTACTGGCCGTGCCGCAAGGCCGCGCCCGAAAAGAAGGTGGCGCCCAGCACGTGCGTCGGGGCATGCCCGCCCAGCGAGATCAGCTTGCCGCTCTTGCCGCCGAAGGCCTCGACGACCCTTTCCGCCACCTGCAGGGTGGCCGACAGCGCTTTCTTGGCCCCCTGCGCCACATCGGTCGTGGCCGCCAGGGGCTTGAGGTTGCTCAGGAATTTCCGGGCCGTGGGCGCGGCGAAGACCGGGCTGTCCGCAAAGACGAAGTTCTGGGTGGTGTCGGACTCCGAACCCGGGAGCCGCGCGCCCTCGACGCCGAGGACCTTCAAGCCCAGGCCCCGGGGCAGGGACACCTTGTCGTCCAGCACGTCGCCCGGGTTGGTGGAGAACCGAAGGATGGCGTCGTACGTGCCGGGCCGGGCGAACAGCCCCTGGGCGAGCGGCTCGGGCAAATCCGGCAGCACCGTCAATTGCGCCCGCAGCACGCCGTGGGCCTTGGCATGGACGCTGCGGCGCGCGTGGCCGCTGTGCTCGAACGTCGTCTCGCGGATCTTGGCGAGCGTCTGGTCCAGATCGGCGAAAACCTGCGCCTCGTCGGGATCGGCCTGCTCGACGGCAGGGTGGTAGCGAACGGGCGACTGGCTGGCGGGGTCTTGGCGCATGGCGGGTCCTTGGCAGTGAGAGGGTTGGGGCGGGCGCATCAGCCTGGGAACAGGCGGACGGGAATGGACTTGGCGGCGGGCACGTGGCTTTCCCTGGCGTGGTGGTCCAGGGGCATCAACGGGTTGAGTTCGGGGTAGTAGCCCGCCACGGCACCGCGCGGCAGGTCGTAGGCCACGACGGTCAGTCCGGACACCTCGCGGCGGACATCGTCCTGGCGCCACTGCGTGCGCGCCGTCACGCGGGCGCCGGCCTGCAGGCCGAGCCGCTCGATGTCGTGGGCATTCATCAACAGCACCTGGCGCGTGCCCTCGATCCGGCGAAAGCGGTCGTTCAGGCTGTAGATGGTGGTGTTGAACTGGTCGTCGCTGCGGATCGTGAAAAGGCGCAGCACCTCGCCGTCCACGGGCGTGGGCACCTGGTCCGGATCGGCCTGCAGGCCGCCGGGCGCGACGAAAGCGGCCCTGCCGCTGTCGGTCTCCCACACCCGATGGCGTGCCGCGATGGGCCGCGCGAAGCCGCCCGGAACCGCCAACCGGCGGTTGAAGTCGTGGAAGATCCTGGGGAAGGTCAGCGCGATGGCGTCCCGCACGCGGGCGTAGTCGTCGGTCCACCCGGCCCATGGAACGCAGGCGTTCGGCGCGAGGGTGGCCTGCGCGATGCCCGCCACGATCGACAGTTCGGAGCGCAGCGTCGCGGCCGCCGGCTCGGCCACGCCGCGGGAGGGGTGCATGAAACCCGTGGAGTCCTCGGTCGACACGGTTTGCTCGCCGCCGGCCTGCCGGTCGATCTCCACCCGGCCCAGGCACGGCAGCAGGTAGGCCACCTCGCCATGCATCACGTGGCTGCGGTTGAGCTTGGTCGCGATCTGAACGGTCAGCCGCATCCGGCGCCACGCGCCCTCGATCAGCGCCGTCTCGGGCACCGCGCGCACGAAATTGCCGCCGAGGCCGAGGAACGCCCGCACCGACCCGTCCAGGATGCCCCGGCAGGCGGCGACGGTATCCAGGCCCTTCTTGCGCGGCGGCTCGAACTGGAACTGCGAGGCCAGCTGGTCCAGCGGGGCGAGTTCCGGCTTCTCGGTGATGCCCACCGTGCGCTGCCCCTGCACGTTGGAATGCCCGCGCACCGGGCACAGCCCGGCGCCAGGCTTGCCCACGTTGCCGCGCAGAAGCAGCAGGTTGGCGAGCATCTGCACGTTCAGCACGCCCTCGCGGTGCTGCGTGAGCCCCATGCCGTAGATGCCGATGACGCGTTCGGCCGCAAGGTAGGTGCGTGCGGCCTCCTCCAGCGCCGAGCGGGACAGGCCGGAGTCGCTTTCGATGTCGGCCCACGAGGCGGCGCGCATCGCCTGCGCGAGTTCGTCGTAGCCCTGCGTGTGCTCGGCGACGAACCCGGCATCGATGGCGCGGGGGCCGCCCGATGCCAGCGCGGCGTCGTCCGCCTCGATCACGAATTTGCACAGGCCGGTCAGCGCGGCGATGTCGCCCCCGGGCCGGACCTGCAGGTATTGCGTGCTGATGGCGGTGCTGCCCGGCGTGAGCATGTCCACCGGCGACTGGGGGTTGTTGAACGCCACCAGGCCGCTCTCGCGCAGCGGATTGAAGGTCACGATGGGCACGCCCCGGCGCCGCGCATCCTGCAGGGGATGCAGCATGCGCGGGCTGGACACGCCGACGTTCTGGCCGAAGAAGAAGATGGCGTCGCACTGGTCGAAGTCGTCCAGGTCCACCGTGCCCACCGGCGAACCGATGGACTTCTTGAGGCCGACCGATGTGCTCTCGTGGCACATGTTCGAGCTGTCGGGCAGGTTGTTGGTCCCATACAGCCGGGCGAAGAGTTGCCACAGGTACGACGTCTCCAGCGACGCGCGGCCCGACGCGTAGAACACCACCGCATCGGGCTGCAGCGCTTTCAGCTCCCGGCCGATGCCGTCGAAGGCCTCCTGCCAGGACACTTCGACGTACCGGTCCCGGCCGGCGTCGTAGCGCAGAGGAACCGTCAGCCGTCCGCCCGCTTCCAGCGCGTGGTCGGTCCAGCCGGCGAGTTCCGCCAAGGGGTGGGAATCGAAGAAGGCGGCGTCCAGGCGCCGGTCCGTCAGCTCCCACGACGTGGCCTTCGCGCCGTTCTCGCAGAACTCGGCGGGATGCGGGTGCAACGGCTTGGCCCAGGCACAGCTGGAGCAGGTGAAACCGTCGTGCTTGTTCTGCAGGGCCAGCGCCTTGATCACCGTGACGCCCGGGCGATCGCGCAGCAAGGTGCCGGCGACCGCTCTGACGGAGCCCCAGCCGCCGGACGACGGAGGGTCGTGCTCTACATCGGGTGATGCGCTACTGGCTGGCGTGGCCAGGGCTTCGGTGGACGGCGGCGGCTTATCGCGCATGGACCGCCTTCGACGCGGGCCTGTGGCGGTGCGGGGCAGCGGCCCGTTCCAAGAGGCCAGAGCAGACGCGCAGTGGATGGCGGTGTCGGAATCGATCGATCGAAGGGGTGGGCATGCGGGGCTCGGCGGGCAATGGGGCGCGGCCCCCGATTACGCGGCTGGGGACCGTGCAGGCCATGTCGGATGGAGCGCCTAATGGCCATGCGCGTTGGCCGACAGCGGGCCGGTGGATTCTTCGCCGACACGCCGGCGCAGCGGACCGAGCGGCTGCCGCTGCAGGCCAGGAAGGGCCAGGGCCCGATCGGGCCTTCGTCGTTTCAGGCGCCGGGCGATGGCGCTTGCACCACGCCGCTCCAGCGCGCGGTACCCAGCCAGCCTTGCAGGGCGGCGGCCCCGGGCGGGGTGATGGCGAGCGCGCGCGAGCCTTCGCGGCGCACCAGCCAGCCCTGGTCCAGGCAGTGCGCGCACACCAGCGCGCCCAGGCGCCCGGCCAGGTGCGGGCGCCGCTCGCTCCAGTCCAGGCACGGGCGGCACAGCGGGCGCGGGCCCCGCTGCGGCGGGCCGGCGGACGGGCCCGCCAGGTCCAGCCCCAGGCGCCCCAGCACGGCGGCGGCCCGGTCGGTCACCTGCCCGCCCGCCTCGGTGTCGAACACGATCGCGCCCTCTTGCAGCAGGTGCTCGGCCACCGCCACGCCGAGGCGCCCGGCGATGTGGTCGTAGCAGGTGCGCGCCCTGCGCAGCGCCGCATCGCGCGGGCCCACCGCCACCGGGCGCGCCGGCGGGGCCTGGCCCGCGGCCAGTTGCATCAGCCCTTCCAGCAGCCGCGCCACCTCGGCCGAAGCGAGGCGGTGGTAGCGGTGGCGGCCCTGGCTCTGCACGGACAGCAGGCGCGCCTGCACCAGCAGCGCGAGGTGCCGGCTGGCGGTGGCCGGGGTGATGTGCGCGGCATCGGCCAGCTCGCGCGCCGTGAGCGCGCGCCCGTCCATCAGCGCCAGCAGCATGCCGGTGCGCGCCGGCTCGCCGACGAGCGCGGCGATGTGCGCGATCTGGTTGGTGTTCATGCCGGCCAGTGTGCCGCAGCCGCCGGCCGCGATGCTTCGTTCCACGGCGAAGCATCGACCTCGCGGAACGCGGCCCAATGGCCACCATGCCGTGCATGCGGCGCCCCGCCGGCCCTGTGCCTTCGCCCCCAACCTTCTACTCAAGGAACCCTCCATGGCCCTCACCTGCTTCATCCGCTACCAGCTCGACCCCTTCCAGATCGCCGCCTTTCGCGAGTACGCCGCGCAATGGGGCCACATCATTCCGCGCTGCGGCGGCCACCTGCTGGGCTACTTCGTGCCCATTGAGGGCACCAACGACGAGGCCTGGGGCCTGATCGCGTTCGACAGCCTGGCTGCCTACGAGGCCTACCGCGCACGGCTGAGGACCGATCCGCAAGGCCGCGCCAACTTCGAGCGGGCGCAGCGCCAGCGCTTCATCCTGCGCGAGCAGCGCACCTTCGCCGAGGTGGTGGAGGGCACGTTCCAGCGCCCCGCCCTGCCGCCGCACCCGCCGCTGTCGCTGCTGGGATCCGCAGGAGAGCCGCCCGCCGCAGGGGCCACCGCATGATCGCGGTCATCTTCGAGGTCGTGCCCAGTGCCGCAGGCCGCCAGCCTTACCTGGACACCGCCGCCGCGCTGCGCTGCGAGCTGGAGCGCATGGACGGCTTCGTTTCCATCGAGCGGTTCGAGAGCCTCAGCCAGCCGGGCAAGCTGCTGTCGCTGTCGTTCTGGCGCGACGAGGCCGCCGTGGCGCAGTGGCGCCAGTGCGAGAGCCACCGCCATGCGCAGGCCGCCGGCCGCGCGGGCGTTTTCGCCGACTACCGCCTGCGCGTGGCGGCCGTGCTGCGCGACTACGGGCTGAACGAGCGCGCTCAGGCACCGGCCGATTCGCGCACGGTTCACGACGGCAGCAGCGCCAATCGAGGCCGCTCGCCCGCGTAGCCCCGCACCCAGGCCTCCAGGGCCGGCACGGGCAGCGCCTGGCTGAAGTGGTAGCCCTGCAGTTCGTCGCAGTCGAGCGAACCCAGCGCCTGCGCCGTGGCCAGGTCCTCCACGCCTTCGGCCACCACCTTGAGGCCCAGGGTGTGGCCCAGCGCGATGACGGCGCGGGTGATGGCCATGTCCGCACCATCGGTCAGCATGTCGCGGATGAACGACTTGTCCACCTTGAGCTTGTCGATGTCGAAGCGCTTGAGGTACGCCAGGCTCGAATAGCCGGTGCCGAAATCGTCGATGGACAACTGCACGCCCAGCCCCTTGAGCGCGGCCAGTTGCTGCTGCGTGGCCTCGGCGTTCTCCATCAGTTGCGATTCGGTCAACTCCAGTTCCAGCCACTTGGGCGGCATGCCGCAGCGCGCCAGCAGGGTGCGGATGTCGGGCACCAGCGCCGGGTCGGCCAGTTGCGCGGCGGAGAGGTTGACCGACACCGGCAGCCCCGCCAGCGCCAGGGGCGGCCTCGCCCGCCGGGCGTCGTGGACGATGCCTTGGCCCTCCTGCGGGCCCTGTGCGCCCGGGCCCTGGGCGTGGCGCGCACCACCGTGCGCGGACTGCCAGCGCGCCCACTGCAGGCAGGCCTGCTCCAGCACCCAGCCGCCGATCGCGCGGATCAGGCCGGCCTCTTCCGCGATGGGGATGAACTCGCCCGGCAGCACCTGGCCGAGCACCGGGTGGTTCCAGCGCACCGGCGCCTCCACGCCCGTGAGGCGGCCCGAGCGCGTGTCCACGCGCGGCTGGTAGTGCAGCTCCAGTTCGTGGCGCTCCAGCGCGCGGCGCAGCATCTGCTCCATGGCCTGGCGGGCCTGCACGCGCCGGTCGGTCTCCAGCGAATACAGGCGCGCCATGTCGCGGCCGGTGGTCTTGGCCTCGTACATGGCGGCGTCGGCGCGGCGCATCAGCTCGTCCAGCCCCGTGCCGTCGTCGGGGTACACGGCGATGCCCACGCTGCACGACACATTCAGCTCGTGCCCCTGCACCGGGTGGCTCTGGCGGATGAGCGGGATCAGCCGGCGCTCCACGGCCTGCAGCACGTCCTCCGGGCCTTCCACGTCGCGCATCACGATCACGAACTCGTCGCCGCCCAGGCGGCTCACGGTGTCGTGCGTTCGCACGGCCTGCAGCAGCCGCGCCGCCACCGAGCGCAAAAGCCCGTCGCCGATGTGGTGGCCCAGCGTGTCGTTGATGGACTTGAAGCGGTCCAGGTCGATGAACAGCACCGCCACGCGCTCGCCCGTGATGGCGGCATGCGCGATGGCCGCCTGCAGCCGCTGCACGCACAGCGAGCGGTTGGGCAGCTCGGTGAGCACGTCGTGGTGGGCCAGGAACTGGATGCGCTCCTCGTTGCGCTTGCGGTCGGTGATGTCGATGGCGATGCCGATGTGGTTGGCCACGGCACCGCCCTTGCCGCCCTCGCGCACCGCCGACACCATCAGCCAGGCCGGATAGGTCTCGCCCGAGCGGCGCCGGAACCGCACCTCGCCCTGCCAGGACTCCTTGTCCAGCAGCGTGCGGGCGATGCGCGCGCCCAGCGGCGGCTCGCCCGGGTCCTCCAGCAGGAAGCCGAGGTTCTCGCCGATCACCTCGTAGAAGTCGTAGTGCGTGCTGCGGCAGAACGCCTTGTTCACGCTCAGGATCTTCTGGTCCGCGGCCATGATGATGATGCCCTCGGACGAGGCCTCGAACACCTTGGCCCACAGCTCCAGCCGCTGCTCCATCACCTTGAGCACGTTGATGGGCGTGAAGGCGGTCAGCATGGCATCGCGCCCCTGGAAGTGCAGGCGCCGCGCCGACAGCACGGCCCACAGCGGCTCGGCGCTGCCCTTCCAGCGCACCTCGAACTCGTCCACCACGCCCTGGTCGGCCAGCCGCTGGAAAAAGCGTGCGCGCACGCCCGGCTCCATGCCCGTGCGCCAGGGGTCCAGCGTGGTGCCGTTCAGCCACAGGCCGGCCGGGGCGTTGGCGTGCAGCACCTCGTGCTCGGGCACCGAGGTGACCACCATCGGAATGGGCAGCGCCTCCACCAGTTCGCGCTGGGCTTCGGCGGCGCGCGCGCTGGCGGCCAGCTCCTGCTGCAGCACGCGCTCGCGGTCGAGCTGCGCCAGCATGCCGTTGAAGGCCGTCACCAGCCGGCCGATCTCGTCACGGCTGGTCCAGTGCGCGCGCAGGGTGTGGTCGCCGCTGCGGCGCACCTCGTCGGCCACGCGGGCCAGCTGCTGCAGGGGCTTGGCGATCTGCCGCGCCACCAGCGTGACCAGGCTCAGGATGCAGCCCAGCAGCAGCACGGCCGTGCCCAGGTGCAGCCACATGCGCGCAAAGAGGTCGTCCACCCGGGCGTAGAGCAGGCGGTCCAGCTGCGCCGTGCCCTGCACCCACGCCGTCTGCAGCGCGCCCAGCAGCGCGCGCTGGCGCGCGGGCAGCTCGGCCGCGGCGGTGCGCCCCTCGCCCTGGGCGATGCCCTGCAGCAGCGCCTGCAGGTCGTTGCCGGCCTGGCGCAAGGCCGCGCGCTGCGCGTCCAGCGCCGCCCTCAGCGCGGGCGAGCCGGCGATGAAGGCCTGGTCGTAGTCGGCATCGATGCCCAGCATCACCGCATCGAGCCGGCCCGCCAGCGTGAGCAGTTCGGCCGCGCGGTGGTCGCCCTGGCGGGCGCCGGGCGCATTCAGGAAGGCCGCCGTGTCGTGCGTGACCTGCAGCAGCTCCGGAAAGCGCAGCAGGATCAACGACATCACGTAGTAGCTGTCCAGGTCGGGATCGAGGATCAGGTTGGACTGGTTGCCCACGGTCGTGAGCAGTTCGCGCCCCTGCCGCAGCAAGGGACCGCGCACCGGCTCGCCGGCCGCACCCATCGCGCCCACCGCTCCACGCCCCGCCGGGTCGCCGGTGGCCGACTGGCGCAGCAGCGCCTCGAAGCGCGCGGCCGGCTCGCCGGTCTTGAGTGCGCCGTCGTGCGCGCTGCGCACCGCGGCCAGGCGGTCCATCAGCAGGATGCCTGCGATGCCGTCGCCCTCCATGAACGCCCCCATCAGCCCATCGCGCACCACCGAGGCATAGGCGGTGCCCACGATCTCCTTGCGCGCGAAATCGATGGCCAGGAATTTCTCGTGGATCAGGATGCCTGAGACGTAGATCACGGCCGTCAGGTCCAGCAGGTAGATGAGCATGAGCTTGCGGCCCACACTGAGCCGGCCCAGCCAGCCCGATACGCGGTGCATGATTGCCATGGTGTCGTGCTTGGGGCCCCGCGCGGGGAAAGAACGGCGCGGGGCGGTTGCGGGAACGAACGGGGGGATGAATCGAATCAGCGCCACCGGAGCCCATGCAAATTCCAAGCCATACGCCTGGTGACAATGCGATCGGACCGCACCCATCGACAGAGCGGATTACAGGGCTATAATCTTCGGCTTTGCTGGCAATACCCCGTCGGCCAATACTAGTTACAGACGGGGAACCCGCTACACACGGCATTCAGGCCCGATCTCCTGGATACCCTCTGTGGGCACATTTTGGAAACCATTAGCTAATGACCACCATCCGCGTAAAAGAAAACGAACCCTTTGACGTCGCCCTGCGCCGCTTCAAGCGCACCATCGAAAAGCTCGGCCTGCTGACCGACCTGCGCGCCCGTGAGTTCTACGAGAAGCCCACCGCCGAGCGCAAGCGCAAGAAGGCTGCTGCCGTCAAGCGCCACTACAAGCGCGTTCGCAGCATGCAGCTGCCCAAGAAGCTGTACTAAGCTCTGACAGAGCCGGCCTCACCGCCGCAAAACCCGCGCTAGGGACGCCAAGCGCGGGTTTTTTCGTTTGGGGCACAGCGCGCCACCCCACCCACCCCTGGTTTGAACGGAGAACACCATGAGCCTCAAAGAACAGATCACCGAAGACATGAAGACCGCCATGCGCGCCAAGGACGTCGAGCGCCTGGGCACCATCCGCCTGCTGCAGGCGGCGATCAAGCAAAAGGAAGTCGACGAGCGCATCACGCTGGACGACATTGCCGTCGTCTTGATCCTGGACAAGCTCATCAAGCAGCGCAAGGACTCCATCACCGCCTTCGAAGGCGCGGGCCGCCAGGACCTGGCCGACAAGGAAAAGTCTGAAATGGCCGTGCTGCAGACCTACCTGCCCAAGCGCATGTCCGCCGAGGAAACCCTGGCCGCCGTGAAAGCCATCGTGGCCGAACTGGGTGCCGCAGGCCCCGGCGACATGGGCAAGGTCATGGGCGTGGTGAAGACGCGGCTGGCCGGCAAGGCCGACATGGGCCAGGTCTCCGCCGCCGTGAAGGCCGCGCTGGCCGGCTGATCGGGCCCTCGGGATGCGTGCAATGCGCGTCCTTGCAAAGCCGGGTGACGGCGCACCGCACCCGGCTGCCCTTCCCTCTCAATCCCCGGCACCGTCCACCGCACCGCTGCGTTCAGCATCACCGCCGGCCGCCCACTCCTGGCGGAAGTGCTCCTGCAGAAACTCCACGCATACGCGCACCTTGGCCGACAGATGGAGCCGCGTGGGGTAGACGGCCCACACATTCGCCTCCTGCCGCCACTCGGGCAGCACCGGCACCAGATGCCCCGCGCGCAACTGCGGTCCCACGTCCCACAGCGAGCGCAGCGTGATGCCGCGGCCGTCCACGGCCCACTGCACCACCATTTCCCCGTGGTTGGCCGACAGCGGGCCGCGCACTTTCACCGACTCTTCCACGCCGCAGCTGCGCAGGCGCCACACGCCGAACGGGTGGTCACGCTCCTTGATGACGAGGCAGTCGTGACTGGACAGCTCCGCCAGCGTGCGCGGCGTGCCATGGCGCGCCAGATAGGCGGGCGCCGCGCACAGCACCCGGTGGTTGTCCGCCAGCCGCCGCGCGATGAGGTGCGGCGCGATCTCGTCGCCCACGCGCACGTCCAGGTCGAAGCCCTCGCCCGCCACGTCCACCAGCCGGTCGAACACCTCCAGCCGCACCTGCAGGGCCGGATGGCGCTCCACCAGCCGCGACAACGCCGGCGCCACCACGCGCCGCCCGAAGCCGAAACTGCAGCTCACCCGCAGCAGGCCGCGGGGCTCGCGCCGCGTCACGGCCACCTCCTGCAGCAACTGGTCCACATCGTCCAGGATGCGCTGCGCCCAGTGAAAGACGCGCTCGCCCTCCTCCGTCACCACCACGCGGCGCGTGGTGCGGTGCAGCAGCTTGACGGCCAAATCCTCCTCCAGCAGTCGGATGCGCTTGCTCACATAGGCGGGCGAGGTGCCCAGCTCGGTCGCGGCCTCGCCGAAGCTCGATTTGCGCACCACCACGGTGAACACGCGCAGGTCGTCGTTGGAAGGAATTTTATGCACGAAGTGTGAAGAATGAGACCACAGGCGGCGGATTGTATTTTGCGATGCACTGCCGAACAATGCCTCCATACGGCACCTGCCGCTCTGCTTTTTTCCACAAGGACCCCCATGCAAAAAACCAAGTACCAGATCGCCGTGATCCCCGGCGACGGCATCGGCAAGGAAGTCATGCCCGAAGGCCTGCGGGCCATCCAGACCGCGGCCGAGCGCTTCGGCTTCGAGCTGGAATGCCGCACCATCGACTGGGCCAGCTGCGACTACTACGCCGCCCACGGAAAAATGATGCCCGACGACTGGAAGGCCCAGCTCGCCGGCGTGGACGCCATCTTCTTCGGCGCCGTCGGCTGGCCCGCCACCGTGCCCGACCACGTGTCTCTGTGGGGCTCGCTGCTCAAGTTCCGCCGCGAGTTCGACCAGTACATCAACCTGCGCCCCGTGCGCCTCTTCGAAGGCGTGCCGTGCCCCCTGGCCGGCAGGAAGCCCGGCGACATCGACTACTTCGTCGTGCGCGAGAACACCGAGGGCGAATACACGTCGCTGGGCGGCATCATGTACGAGGGCACCGACCGCGAGATCGTCATCCAGGAATCGGTCTACTCGCGCCACAGCGCCAACCGCCTCTTGAAGTTCGCCTTCGACCTGGCGCAAAGCCGCGCCAAAAAGCACGTGACCCTTGCCACCAAGAGCAACGGCATCGCCATCAGCATGCCCTGGTGGGACGCCCGCGCCGACGACATCGCCAAGGCCTACCCCGAGGTCACGCTCGATAAGCAGCACATCGACATCCTCACCGCGCGCTTCGTGCTGCAGCCCGGGCGCTTCGACGTGGTGGCGGCCACCAACCTGTTCGGTGACATCCTCTCCGACCTGGGGCCCGCCACCACCGGCACCATCGGCCTGGCGCCTTCGGCCAACCTGAACCCCGAGCGCACCTTCCCCAGCCTGTTCGAGCCCGTGCACGGCTCGGCGCCGGACATCTACGGCAAGAACATCGCCAACCCGATTGCCATGATCTGGTCGGGTGCGCTGATGCTGGACTTTCTGACGCAAGGCCAGGGCGCGGGACGGCAGGCGCACGATGCCATCGTGGCGGCGATCGAGGAGGTCATCAAGACGGGGCCGAAGACGCCGGATTTGGGCGGCACGGCCAACACCACGCAGGTGGGCGAGGCGATTGCGGCGCAAATCGCCAAAGCTTGATCAAAGCAGGTCCGGCGCCCTGACCGCTCAGGCTGGTGCTCGCGCGGCGATCTTCGAACTCGAGCCGGCATAGCCACCATTTCACACAATTTCGGCGAGCCATTGTCAGTTTCACGCAGCCCAAGAAAGCCCAATCCGGCGGCATTAAGAGTGGCTAACACCACTTCCTCCGGGGCCTCCGCAGAGCAGTTATGCTCGCTGCCCTCATGGCACGACGACCCGTTAGTAAAGAACTGTGGCGGCAGCTACAACCCCTGATCCCAGCCTTCGTG
>NZ_BQXK01000033.1:0-29525 GCF_030158995.1 Acidovorax sp. SUPP2825
AATTCCCGCCGCCGCGTTCGCTTCGCCGTCATTCCCAAGCCCAGGCTGTGCTGCTTCATGTGACGTATCGTCTCAGGGCTTCATCTCCATGCCAAGCATGTCGTGGGGCGATTTATGCAGACCTTCCTTAGGGAAGGTCTGCTAATCCGGGTAATTAAAGTCGTAAACTCGCAAATAAAGTCTTAAACAGGCCTCTAGCATTCATGCGGGTTTGCGGGGCGGTCATTTGTAACTGTAAAGTCGTAAACTCGAATTCAACGGGTAAAGAAGACCTATACATGTGAACTTGGACTAGGCCTAAATTGGACTTGTTGCTATATAAAAAAGAGCGCTCAAGATGAGCGCTCTTTTTTTTGATTTTGCGAGAAGATGCTGCGCCTTGAACGCGGCAAGTACGCCCCCGCCGAGACGTTCCACGAAACGCGCGCCATGAGTCGCACCATCCTGCCGGGTGGCATCGTGAAGTGCGAGATTGGCGACATGGTCCTGAGCTTGTCGCCACAGGAGGATCGCAACCTGGCCGACCTGTCAGCGGGCGCGCTGGTGAAGCTGATTGGCATCGAAGGAAACCGGCTGGCCACCACTCTGCACGCCCGCCTTGGCAAGGTGGAGAAGATCCAGCGCGACCGCGAGCGCCGTGCTGCGCCAAGTTGAGTGACGCTCTTTAGGACAACGTTCCAATCTTGAGGGCGACGTTGCTCTCAATGAGCTATCCAGCTATTCATCGCCTTGCACTTCGTTTGCAGGAATATAGGGCTTCGTCAGATCATCAAGTTCGCGTAGCATTTCAAGGCGATGACTGTGCGTGCCAAGTGTGACTCTCGCCTCAATATTGCGCATCGCATTGCCACTGATAGTCTGGTGCGCCGCAAGCCAAAGTGATTCCTCCGCAGAAAAATAACTCTCAAATGCCTCCGCTGCAAGGTCAAATTTTTCAAGGGCTTGCCTATCATCTCCCGCTCGCTCTTCCAGTCTTCCTCTGATGAGACCAGCGAGTTCAGACACCGAAATTGCTACCTTTTGAGCTTCTTCCATGTATTGAATTGATTGGCCGAATCCGTTCCGAGATCTTTTCGGGTGAACGTTTTGCTCGACAAGTTCATACAGAGCCTTTACAAATTCTCTGGAACTCTCCAGTAAGCAGACAAAGACTTCGTACGTGACGCTGCTAAAACTAGCTTCATGAGCTACCAGATGGCGTAGTTCGAAGATCGAGGAGACGTCTTCACATAGTCGTTTTGCGTCTGCAACGAGCTGAGGTGCTTCCTGTGAAGCTTCATCTGATTCCCCGAATACATCTGGCTCAACGAACTCACGAAGGCCTGCAAGTATCGACTGAAATTTCTTCGACCCATCAGAACAAAGTACCTCGATGTGAGAGGCAATATGGCCTAGGTTGCTGACCGGAAGAGAGTGCGCTACCAAGTCACCAAAAGTGATTTGTCTTGTGCTGAGCGCCTTGGTCAGGTTGAAGTCAAAGCGCATGTGGTCTTTGAAGGCCTGCGCTCGGTCCAAGTATGGTGATCCAGAATCAATCAGTCGCTTTATGGCCTCTCTAACGCTAACCTCGATACAAGCTGCCATGCCCATCACATGAAGCGCAAGCAAAGTTCGATCCGCATCGGTTAAGTCGCGAGCGCTACGTTCTATTGAGTACAGTTCAATGTGCCCGTGCAGATAGAGCCGTTTGGCTCGCTCATTTTTTTCTTGGATCTCCTGAATCAAATCGCGCTTCGTCATTGTGAATCGCCCCGGGTTTCAAGGAGGTCGTTTGGTTTAAGTCAGGTCACCGCAGCAGTGACCCGACTGGCGAGTTGCCGATAGTAGTTTGCCTCAGCTTTTTCTGGCGGGATATACCCGATGGGTTCGAGCAGGCGATGGTGGTTAAACCATGACACCCATTCGAGCGTGGCGAACTCCACGGCTTCCGTTGTTGTAGACGGTGCACGGCGATGGATTGACTCGGCCTTGTAGAGGCCGTTGATGGTCTTGGCCAAAGCGTTGTCATAGCTATCGCATTTGCTCCCCACGGAAGGCTCTATACCCGCTTCAGCCAGTCGTTAAGCGTACCGAATGCTGACGTATTGCGACCCGCGGTCGCTGTGGCTTTTTTTGGGTTTTTGCGAGAAGTCTTGCGGTCTGAGCAGGCGTTAGATGTCCAAAGACTGCAAGAGGCTGGTTGCCGGCGATCAATGAGGATGGTTCATGCGGCGGCAGTGCGCCCAAAGCGGACGCTCGCCAAATGCGCAATGTGACCGGCATGAACCTTCCAACCCCGCAGCAAAAGTGAGCGTAGAGGCCGTGGTCGGACCAACTGGCAAGACACACGTTACAACTGCATCGTATGCTTTACATATGTCCGCTGACCGTATCACCTATTGCTTAGGGAAGGTCTGCACAACACACGCATGAGTGTGCCGATGCACTCAGCCCGTTGATGTACAAGGCAGTTGAGGCCCTTTTTTCCTCACCTTGGGTGCACGCTGCTGCAGATTGGCTGCCATTTGGCGAACTGGGGTCGCACTCATGCCAGGGCAGCCAGCAATTTGCGCCGCGCCAGCCACAGATTGACCAACGCAAACAGCGTGTGCAACTGCGCGGTGTACAGCGCACGCTTATCGATGCACATGGTCAGCTGTCGGCCGCCAAGGCTGCGCTGCAGCGCTCAAATGGTGGTGGTCAGGACGACGAGCATCGGCGTACACAGGCTGATTTGGTTGCTGTGCAGACCGAGCGGCGCGAACGTGCGGAGCAGGCGACTGTGCTGGTCCAAGCAGAGGCAACCCATCTGCGCGAGGAACTTGAGCATTTACGCAAACATTTGCGTGTACTGGGCGGCGAGTTGCAAGCGGCCGAAACTCAACTGCGTGAGATGGTCTTGGGCGATACCGATTCTGTCAATGGACGACCCGCGGCAGCGCTGGACACTCAATTGCGTGGGCGCCGCATCCTGTACGTGGGTGGGCGGCCCAGTTCCACCCCCGCCATCCGTAGCCTCGTTGAGCGGCACGGGGGCGACTTCCAGCGACACGATGGCGGCCATGAGGACCGCAAGGGCCTGTTGGCGTCTGCCGTCTCTGGGGCGAACTTGGTGGTTTTCCCGGTGGATTGCGTGGACCACGACTCGGCCACCAACCTCAAACGGTTGTGCACCAAGCTCGGTATTACGTACTTGCCGATCCGCAACGCCAGTGTGGCCAGTTTTGCTGCAGGGATTTCGGCTCGGCCGGATGAAACAGGTCCAGGGCCAGCGCAGTGTCTGCGGTCATAGAGGGGTTCGTGGTCGTGCGACCATGACGATCTCAGCGATCTCGGCCGCGAGAAATTTCGCGTCACGGTCGGCTGCCATAAGATCATCCAATCCCACATCAAAGCGGGCAGTGTCGCGGTCCAGCCCTTCGGCAATGATCTCGCTGATTTCATAGAACCTGATGCTGCCTGCCATGAACATTCGCCCTGCAACCTCATTGGCGGCATTGAACATCATGGTAGCTCCCGTACCCGCATCCACCGCTTGCCTGGCCAAGCACAGACATGGAAAGCGCTCCAGATCGATCTTATGAAATTCGAGAGCGCCGACCTAGCCCACGTCCAGGTCAGCAATGCCGGTATTCATCCTGTCCGGGTATGACAATGCGTAGCCAATAGCGTTTTTCATGTCGTTGTGGCCAAGTTGCGCAACCATGCTCCCGTCAATGAAGCTTACCGCTGAGTGCAACAGAGATGATGGATTAATGAAAACATCGCCCTGCTCGGCGGCATGTCGAAAAAGTAGCAAGCCTCGATGAGCTCCAATCCCTTGTTCGCAAATGTGGCGCTGCCAAAGAGTTCTTGTGACCCATCTGCCAAGTCGGGTGTTTCAACACTTCACTGATAGTTGCTTGCGCAATGTGCGCACGTATCCGGTCTCGGGATGGCCCTCCGCTGGCAGTGAGAATGAGGCGCCGCAGTTCCTCGCGTCAGCGGTGAAACAGCCAGCAAGGCAGCCATTTGAAGCTCAGTGGCGCATAGCGAACTGCGCATCTGGGTGATGCATCTCTGGCGCAAATACGAAATCCTCTTGTGCGGTGCGTTTCGAAACTTTGGACTTAGCAGACGGCACAGCCTCGTTAATAACCTTGGTCTGGCGTTGAGTCGACTTCAGTTGCGAAGTGATGCTCGTCACTTCCCCCTCAAGGCGGCGATCTCAGACCGGTGGTTGGTGATTGCTTTGCGCATGCCCTGCAACTCAGGCTTGAGCCCCTTGCGAGCCATGCGAACGACTTCTGCGCGAAAGGCGTTGGAAAACGTATTTATATGCCCAATGGTAGGTGGGTTTTGGCTGAGGCGGTGGAGCGCTCTGGGCATGCGCTGAATGACGGGCAGGGGCATCTGGTGTTGGTGGCCTCTCCTGCGCCCGACTATAATAAGAATACTTCGCATTTGCATTTAACCGCCGGGGTTTCTGGCGTTTTGCTTCAAAGGAACAATGCCATGACGGCCGCTCAGACGGTTCTATTGGAGGATGTCCGCGCGCTCTACGCCGGCCACCATGGTTGGCTGTACGCGTGGCTGTGCCGCAAGCTCAGTTGCTCGCACCGGGCGGCCGATCTCGCACAGGACACCTTTGTGCGTCTGCTGGCGCGCGATGAGCCACTGGCCGCACTGCGTGAGCCGCGTGCCTTTCTGACCACCGTGGCCCAGCGGGTGCTGGCCAACCACTGGCGGCGTGAGCAGATCGAGCGTGCGTACCTTGATGCGCTGGCCCAAGCTCCTCAGGCGCTGGTGCCTTCCCCTGAAGAGCGTGCCATCTTGCTCGAAACCCTGGTGGAAATCGACCGCCGGCTGGACGGTTTGCCAACCCTTGCCAAGAGAGCCTTTCTGCACTCCCAGCTCGATGGCATGGCCCATGCCGAGATCGCGGCCGAACTGGGTATCTCTGTCACTACCGTCAAGCGCCATCTCGTACGCGCGGCAACCCAGTGCTACTTCGCGCTGGGTACAGACTGAGCGATCTGTTCCAGCGATGGGTCTGGACGCACACCAGGAACGAGATATCGAGCTGCCGAATGCGGCAGTCGATGCGGCCGTGCGCCTGCCATTCCGGCCCGAAGGAATTTCGCCGCAAGTCGCTCGCCAAGCTGTGGAATGGCTGGTGGACTTACAGTCAGGGAGCGCCACCAATGCGACCCGTAGAGGCCTGAATGATTGGCGGCAGCAGCACCCTGATCATGACCGAGCTTGGCGTCATATCCAAGCCGTCAACGGTCGGTTGGAATCTGTTTCGGCTGCCTCAGTCCTTGCGCACGCAGCGCTAGCCTCTCCGCGTTCCCCTCGCCGTCGCACAGGCGTGAAGGCCCTGGCCGTGCTGCTGTTCGCAGGAGGCGGTACCTGGTTGGTACACCGCGAAGCGACACCCTGGCAACAGTGGCTGGCTGATGAACGCACCGGCGTGGGCGAGCGGCGGACAGTGCGCTTGGCCGATGGCAGCATGGTGGCACTTAACACTGGCACGGCCCTGAGTGTGCAGATGGGCTCCACCGAACGGCGGCTGCGCCTGGTCAGCGGCGAGGTTGCAGTCACCACCGGTCACGAAGGCGCTTTCGCCGGGCTGCCCTTTGTGGTGGAGACGGCGCATGGCGAGTTGCGACCGCTAGGCACAAAGTTCTCCGTACATTTGCAGGATGGCAGCAGCCGGGTGGCTGTCTACGAAGGTGCGGTGGCAATACAGCCGCACGATGCCGATGGCCAAGCCCTTACGCTGCGCGCGGGCGAGCAGACACGGCTGACCCGTGATTCGATCAGGCGGCCTGTTGCCGCGCAGGAGTCCGACATTGCCTGGATGGACGGCATGCTGTTGGCAGGGGGGATGCGCCTTGCTGATTTCCTGACCGAACTGGCCCGTCACCGCCCCGGTCGCATTGACTGCGACCCAGCGGTGGCGGAGCAGCGTGTCTCGGGCAGTTATCCGTTGGTCGACACGGACCGGATCCTGGAAGTACTGCAAAGCACGCTGCCAGTGCGGGTTCTTTACTTCACGCGCTACTGGGTGCGCGTGATCCCTCGCTCAACAGGCGCCTGAAGTAATTTTCGGAACAGGTGGTCTCTTTCGCGTTCTCGCGGGACATGGTAGGTGAGCGAATCACATTTCCAACATTCCTTGGGGCGACAACATGGGACCATATCACCCGGCCAGCAGGCCATCCGTTCGTCGGTACGCACGCAGTGTGCTGGTCTGTGCCATTGGGCAGGCCTTTGCGGCTACCGCATTGCTGCCAGGCCTGGCCCTGGCGGCCGACAAGACAACGACCACGGCCCCTGCTGCACGCAGGGCCTACGACATTCCCGCCGGACCGCTGGAGGCCGCGCTCAACCGTCTTGGCCGAGAGGCAGGCATCCTGCTGTCTTTTCCAACGGACATGGCTGCCGGCCTGCAAACCCTTGGGGTGCGCGGCAACCACGCGGTTCCCGAGGCTCTGGCTGTGCTCTTGCAGGGCACGGGGCTGGTTGCGGTGGAGCAGGGCGGTGGCTATGTGTTGACACGGCGCGGCAGCACTTCAGCGCCCCAATCGGCAACACCGGTGGCGGAGGCCGCTACCGTGTTGCCGCCGGTCATCGTTACGGCCAGCGCGCCTCGACTGTATGAAACCCCCGATGTCAACGCCGGTGCGCTAGGCGTGCGCGAGATACAGGACGTTCCTTTCTCCATCGGCTCCTACAGCACCGACACTGTGCAAAGCCAGCGCGCGCGCACGGCGCTCGACGTGCTCAAGAACGACCCGTCGGTCAGCGCCGTGACCTATGCAGCCTCGTTCGATGGCGTGGCCGTGCGCGGGTTTTCCGCCAACACCTTCAACAACGTGCGCCGCGACGGCTTGCTGGCCAACGTCTATGCCGATGTGCCGCTGGAGAACAAGGAGCGCATCGACGTGCTCAAGGGCGTCTCGGGCTTTCTCTATGGTGTGGGCGATCCCAGCGGCCTCGTGAACTACGTGACTAAGCGGCCCACGCGCGATCCCCTGCTCAGCGTGACCGGCGAATTGCGCACGCAAAAGGGCTACTACACCAGCCTGGACGCCGGTGGCCCCATCGGCGACGGCAGCATGGGCTACCGCTTCAATGTCGCCAAGGAAAAGGTCGGCAACTTCACCCACCCTGGCGATCTGCAGCGCGAATTTATCAGCGGTGCCATGGATTTCAAGCTTGGCCGCGACACCATGCTGCAATTGGACTTCGACTACCAGGAGAAGGCACAGTCGGCCAGCGCCAGCCTGGGCCCGCGGCCTGACGGATCACTGGTACCTGCCGCCAGCATCGATCCGCGCACGCTGATCGGTCAGCCCTGGGGCCGCTACCGCTCTCGCAGCTGGAACGTCGGCTCGCGACTGGACTACGCACTCAACACCGACTGGACACTCACCGGACAGTTCGGCTATGGCTCCACCAAGCGCAACGCGCTGTTCAACAACGCCTATTCGGTGGCGGCCAACGGCGACGTACTTGACGGCGGCATTTCGTACGAGGGCGAGGAGTACCGCGTGATATCGGGCCAGCTCTTCGCCACCGGCCGCTTCGAGACTGCAGGGCTGCGGCACGAGGTGGTCTCGGGATACAGCTACTCCAAGATGGACTATCCCGAAGGACCTTACACACGCCTGCCCGACGCCATCGGTAACATCTACCGCCCACGCGGCGTGCCCGACCCAGGCCTGCCGCTGGATACCGGCCTGCCCACGGCACACTCGATCCAGCACAGCATGTTCGTGAGCGACACGGTGGCGCTGTCGGACCGCTGGTCCGTGCTGCTGGGTGCGCGCTACATCGACTACGTGAACGACAAGCCACGCGACTATCCCGACAGCGGTGTGCGTCTGCACTATGCCACCACCACCACGGTGCCCACGGCCAGCGTGCTGTTCAAGCCGGCATCGCACACCACCGTGTACGCCACCTACACCAAGGGCTTCGAGCAGGGCGCCTATGCGCCAGGCTGGTCCAGCAACCCTTATCAGCGCCTGGACCCGATCACGAGTACCCAGTACGAGGTGGGTGTGAAGTCGGGCGTGGTGCCTGGCCTCATGCTGACGGCCGCGGTCTTTGATATCGATAAGCAATTGCAGGCCGTAAGCGCCATCGACAACCTGTTCAAGACCCAGGGCCGCCAGCGCCACCGCGGTGTGGAGTTCGCCGCCAATGGCGGTATCACGCGCCAACTGAGCGGCATCCTCGGCGTCGCCTGGATCGATGCCGCCCAGCACGGGACAGGGGATGCCAACGTGGACGGTAAGCGTCCTGCCAATGTGGCACGTTTCCAGGCAAGCGCCTTCCTTGACTACCGCGTCGCGGCCGTGCCCGGCCTTTCGGTGAATGCAGGCTACTACCACATGGGCAACCGGCCGCTGGATGGTGCCAACTCGGTCATGGTGGGCAGCTTCGGCCGGTGGGACCTGGGTGCTGCCTACAGCACCCGCATCATGGGCAAATCCTCCGTCGTGCGCTTGGCCGTGCAGAACGCGACCAACAAGCGCTATTGGGAGTCGGTGGTGTACGGCACGGTGGGAATGGCCCAGCCGCGCATCGTGCGTCTGTCCCTGACCAGCAACTTCTGAGGAGAATCGACATGATGAAAGCTGCTGGCGCAATGCGCTACCTGTTGCGTGTAGCGCTGCTCGCAGCGGGCGTGCTTGGACCCCTGGCTGCCCAGGCGCACGGTGTCTGGGTGGCGCAGCGGACGGGTCAGTGGGCCCTGGTGCTCGGCGAGGGGCCTGTGGACGACGAGTACCAGGTGCAGGCTGTCAAAAGCGTACAAGGCCGGGCAGCCGACGGCTCGTCCATGACCGTTGCGCTCAAGCCCCAGGCTCGCAACGTACTGGTTGACGCGAGCCCGGATGTGGCCGCCGTAGCCCTGGCTTTTGAAGACGGGTATTGGAGCCAGGGAACTGACGGCAAATGGGTGTCGGGGCCACGTTCCCAGGTGCCAGCGGCCAAGAAGTCGGGCTACTACATGATGTACACCACCACCGTACTGAGGCCCACAGCCGGTGGGCCCGCGCAGCCATTCGGACTGCCGCTGGAAATAGTGCCGCTGGCGGATCCTCTGTCCGTCAAGCGGGGCGAGCGGCTCGCGGTGCAGGTGTTGTTTGAGGGACGCCCACTGGTGGGCGCTATGGTGCGGGCGGACTATATTGGAGATACCCATGGAAAGGTACTCAAGACGGACGCGCATGGACGCGTACAAGTGCGCCTGGGAAGCAGCGGTTTGAACGTGATCAAGGCCAACCATACTCGTGCACGCACTGACCGCACTGAGGCTGACGAGGACGGCTTCTCTGCGACGCTGGCATTCACCTTGCCGCGGCCCAAGGATTGAGCTTTTTCCTCAGACGCACCAGTTTTGGGGCAGCCTACGAGGCTTGATCTGACCCTACGGCATGCAAGAAGGGCGCCGTATCCCGTCAAGGCGGCAGGCAACGGGCTCGAAACCTCGGCATGGCTACCGTGGGCCCCGCAGGGCTGCGCCTGTGGGGTGCGATTCTGCTCGGGACGTCCATGAAAGTGTGCAAACGAGGGATAGGTCGCCCTGTGCGTGGCGACTCCGGCATGGGCAGCGAAAGCCGGTCAGTCCGGCGCACGGCCGCGTGCCAGTATCCGCCCCATGGGCTGCAGGCAAACACCGGACTCCGCCAGGAGCCGCCCCATCTGCGGCCCATGCAGCACTTCGAATTCAATCCGACGTGCAGCTCCGATCGCGTCGAACGCATCGTGGCTGCGGCTGGGATGGCACATGAGCAGGGTGGCGTCACGACTGGCCCCGAGCCCAGCGGCCAACAGTGAAAAATAGCCAGGTGCATCTGCATCGAAGCCATAGACGCCCAAAAGCCCTGCGTTCTGCAAAAAACCGTGGGCGCGGGCCAGTGAGCGCATGCCTCGATGGCCCAGGCATGCAATCACGTGTGCCTTGGCCCAACGGCGCCAGCCACCGTGGGATGCGGGGTGCAAGCCCGCGGCCGCGATGGTGGCCCGTAGCCACGGCCGCGGGCTTGAACCCCCTCCATAGCGGGCGAGCAATTCGTCGACCAGTTCCCGGCGCACGCCGGGCAGTTGGTGCACATGCTGGTGGCCATCGACGTACGCCGGCGGCCGCCCCACGGCGTCTTCGAACGCACCGAGTTGCGCCCGGATCTCCGCGCGCACCGCACCCGTGTCGAGCTGGCCGAGGTAGCTGCGCACGATCCATTGCGGCAAATCCATGCGCGTCGTAGGCTGCAGCGTGAACTCGGTCAGGTCCAGGTGCAGGCCCACATCAACGGCCCCTGCGTCGAGCCGGCGGGCCTGGCCGCTCCAGACGCTCCATGCGGGGGCGCCGACCATGCACCCGATGGCCTGCACGCGCTGCATGTCGATGAGTTGCAGCGCGGCATCGCCGATGCCGTCCGTCAGTCCAAAATCATCCACGCAGACGCACACGCGGCTATGCTCGGGCGCACGATGAGGACGATGCCCACCGATAGCCTGCTCAAGCGTGCGCTCGCCCGCCTCCATAGGGTCCATCACGTCCTGCTCTTCGTTGCGGTGGGCAGTTGCGCTGCAGCCTTGCACTGGAGCGTGGTGGTTGGCCTCGTGGAGTCTTTTGGATGGCAGCCCCTGGCGTCCAACCTGGCAGGCTGGATCGTCGCCATGGTCGTCTCCTTTGTTGGCCACTACCGGCTGACCTTTCGCGGCCACCGCGCTCCTCTCTTGCGATCCGCGCTTCGCTTCGTGCTCGTTTCGGGTCTCGGCTTCGCCATCAACCAGACCGCCTACGCACTGCTGCTTGCAGGGAATGCGAGGTGGTATTCGCTGAAGCTTGCGGCTGTTCTGATCGGCGTGGCCTTGATCACCTACGTGCTCAGCCGGCATTGGACATTCCTTCGCAGCGCAGGGAATTGACCGCCTGGGCCTGGCTGCGCTCGACGCGCCACAGCACCACCTCCTTCGCGCGGTAGACCACCTTGGCATGGGCCAGGAACGGCAGGCTATCGGCCCGGCCGGGTGGCCCCATCACCCAGCTGACGGGCGCCAAACAGAGGGCGCTGGGCAGGCGTTCGGGCAGCAACAGGATGTTCTTCGCTGCCTCCGGCGCGAAGCGTGATGCATCCGCCAGCTCCTTGCGCCAGTTGTCCGTGCGCTGGATGCCAGGGTCGTTCCAGGCGTCGACGACCACGGGCGGTTGCAGCAGGCGCGCATACAGCGCCACGTCATAGTGGTAGCGCTCGAGCATGAACACCGGCTCCCCAGCCGCATGCTCGCTGCGCAGTACCTGCGCGAGGGCGCGATTGGAATTGTCCGGGTTCAACGATAGATAGGCGATGGCCCCCCAAGACATAAGCGCGGCCACGATCGAAGCGCCATACCACCAGTGCACCATTGTTTTTCTGGGGGACTGCCCCGCATTGGCGAAGGCCTCGCACAGCAAGTACGCCAGTGGTGCCAGAGCCGGCAGGATGTAGCCCACGAGCTTGGAATGGGGAAGGGAGAAGAAGCCCACGATCAAAAACGCCCACACCCCCATCAAAAGCGGTATTGAATCGGCCCGCAAAGTGGCCAGGCGCGAGGGCATGAGTGTGCGGACGATCCAGGGGAGCCAAAGGCTGTGAAACAGCAGCAAGAGCGCTGGGTAAAACCACCATGGCTGGGCGTTGTTGAATTGGGTGCCGGTAAACCGCCGAAAATGCTGCTCCAGGAAGAAGTAGTCGAAAAACTCAGGGAATCGCATCTGCATCGCCACGAACCAGGGCGCGGCGATGGCCAGGAAAGCCGCCAGGCCCGGAAGCGACAGCATGCCCAGCAAGCCTCGCATGCGCCCCCTGAGCACCATCCAGACCACGATGACCATTCCCGGGAGAACCATGCCGATCAGTCCTTTGGACAGCACGCCCAGGGCCGCAAAAGCATAGGCAGCAACCAGCGCCAAGCGCCCATGCAGTCCGGCCTCTCGGCACAACACCGAATGAGCCGCCAGAAGGATCGTGGCCGTGATGCATCCGGCCACCAACATGTCCAGGTTGGCAAACTGGCCGCCGATGTAGAACAGCGGCTGCGCCAGGAGCACCATGGCGACGAGCCGCGCCTGGCGCCTGCCGGCCCAGCGCCAGACGAAGGCGAACATGCCGAAGCCGGCGAGCCACGCTCCCGCCAATGGGGCTGCGCGCGCCGACCACTCTCCCACGCCAAAGACCGACATCGCCGCTGCCGTGATCCAGTAGAACAGCGGCGGCTTGTGGAAGAAAGGCATGCCATCCAGCGTGGGCGTCGCCCAATCGCCGGAGCGCAGCATCTCCCATGCCACCCCTGCATAGCGCCCTTCGTCGGGCAGCATGAGCGGCCGAGCCCATGCGGTCAACGCGAGCAGGGCGAACAGGACAAGGCCTGCCGTCAGCAGTTCGCGGGGATGGGGACGGCTCTCGGCAATACTGTCGCTCATTTGCTGCTGGCCTTCAAACCACGGCCCAAACGGCTGCGCACCACGAACAGCGGGCGCGCCTTCACCTCTTCGAAGACACGGCCGACGTACTCGCCCACCAGCCCAAGGGAAACCATCTGTATTCCGGCAAAAAGCATCAGGCTCACGACGATGGTGGTCCAGCCACTCACCGCGTGGCCATTGAGCAGGTAGTCGATGCTCAGGTACACGCCATAAAGGAAGGCCAGAACGGCCAGGACGGTTCCGGCGATGCTGACGGCACGCAACGGCCACTTGGTGAAGGCGGTGAGGCCGTCCAGGGAGAGTCCGATGAGCTTGAGCAGATTGAACCGGCTGCTGCCATGCACGCGCGCGGCCGGCACATAGGGCACGGCGACGGCCTGGAAACCCACCCAGGCGTAGAGACCTTTCATGAAGCGGGTGCGTTCCGGCATCGCCAGCAAGGCGGCCACTGCGGCCCGGTCCATGAGCCGGAAGTCGCCAGCACCTGGGGGAATCTCGAAGCCGCCACCCACATTCATCAAAGCATAGAACCAGCGCACGCCAATGCGTTTGGTCAGGTGCTCGTCGTCGCGGTTGTGGCGCTGCGCATAAACCACGTCCGCGCCGGCCTGCCAATGGCGGATGAACTCTGCGATCAGCAGCGGGGGGTGCTGCAGGTCCGCATCCAGCATCACCACGACCTCGCCGTCAGCCTCCTGCAGCCCCGCCGTCAGCGCCGCTTCCTTGCCGAAATTGCGTGACAGCTGAACGCACCGCACTCCCGGTACCCCGGTCCAGCGTTGCGCCGTGGCCAGCGTGTCATCGGTGCTTCCGTCATCGACCAGGATGATCTCCCAGGCACGGGTGTGCATATCGAGAATGCCGACGAGTGTCGGGAGCAGCAATTCCAGGTTGCACCCCTCGTTGTGGCAAGGGACAACGCATGAGAGGCTGGGCAGCTTGGAGCGGGGGGCCTCGTCGGTACCCAGAATGGGCTTGTCAGCAACGGATGGTTCAAGGGATTCTGCTGCATCCAGTACGCCGACAGGCACCGACATAGCCCTGTAATCCAACACGAGAGAATGGTGCATGAGTTTCACTTTCTGACAATGGCAGCAGTGTTGGCGGGCTGCATTAAAGAGGGCTTAAGTGAATGTGTCAGAGACATTTCCGCTGCGGGCCACGACGTGGCCCCAGACACAGGGATTACCTGTCACGCAGGCGATCGATCCGCAGGCGCTGGCGGTCATCGCTCACGCACAGGCTTGCCAGCCAGACGGCGCCTGCAGACGCCAGGCAACCCGCGCCGGTCAGCAGGAACAAAAGCAGGATCTGGTACTTCACTGACTCCAGCGGGTCCATGCCTGCCAGCAACTGGCCTGTCATGATCCCTGGCAGGGTGATGATTCCTGCGGCCGACATCTGGTTGATGAGCGGAATCAGGCCGCGGCGTATGGAGGTGAGCGCCAGGGGCATGAACGCCTCGCGCAGGCTGGCGCCCAGGCACAGGCGCGCCTCCACAGCAGCACGGCTGGCCCTGAGCCCGCCGTAGAACGTGTCCAGCGCCAGGCTGGCCGAGTTCAGCACCGTGCCGAGCACGATGCCCATCAGCGGAATGGCGTAACGCGGGTCGTACCAGGGCGATGGCTGGATCGCGGTGAGCAGCGCCAGGCACACCGTGGCGGCGCTGGAAGCGCCCACCACCATCGCGCCGATGCGGTAGTTGGCCAGGCCGCGCAGGCGCTCTGACGGACGCACGGCCACCTCGCGTGCCGCCGCAGCGATCATCAGCAGCACGATCAGCACGGTGGCTGGCGCGGAGCCGGAGCGGAACACCCAGCGCAGCAGCAGCCCCACGAGCAGCAGTTGCACCACCATGCGTGCAGCCGCCCACAGCAGCTGCCTGTGGACCTGCAGGCGCAGGGCGAACGAGGTGGCGGCGCTGGCCACCACCAGCAGTGCGGCAATGGCCAGGTCCGTGGCCTGGAGATGGATGACGTTCATAGCGGGTGCACCTGGTGGTCGCGCACCTGCAGCCAGCGATCGCCCATGCGCTGCGCCTGCTCATGGGAGTGGGTGACCAGGGCCACGGCCAGGCCGTCACTGCGCATCCGGCCGGTGATCAGCCGTTCCACGGCCAGGGTGCTGGCGACATCCAGGGACGCGGTGGGTTCGTCCAGCAGCAGTACCCGCGGCTGGCGCGAAAGCGAGCGCACCAGGGCCATGCGCTGGCGCTCGCCCGTGGACAGGCGGGTGATGTCCGCCGTGAGCATGGCGGGCTCGAGTCCCAGTTGCGCCAGCAGCAGGGCGAGGGCCTGCGTGGTCGCCGCGCCCATGTGCTCGCCCGCCGTCGCCGCCCACCAGGCCGGCTCGGCCGCCTGGTACACCACCTGCTGGCGCCACTCGGGCGCGGGCCAGGTGGAGCGCGATCGGCCATACAGCGCCACGTCGCCCTCATGGGGGTCGAGGTCGGCGATCAGGCGCAGCAGCACGCTCTTGCCGCTGCCCGATGGGCCGGTGATGGCCACGCATTCGCCCGCGTTCAGGTCCAGGCTGTAGGGGCCGCCGTGGGGCGATTGCAAGGCCATGGCGCGCAGGCGCGCCGTTGGCGGCACGGGCGCAGCGCCGGAGAGAAGGGGCGCGGAGATGGGCAGGAAGGTGTCGCTGGTCATGGGCAGGCTTGGGGGCATGGCAGGCAGGGGCGGGGCGGGTCAGGACACGGCGGCGGGCAGGCGGGGCTGGCCATCCGGCTGGTCCGGATGGCGCCGGGACCGCCGGCGGGTCCAGGCGTCGGACAGGCGCTGGAACCAGAGGTAGATGACCGGGGTCGTGTACAGCGTCAGGACCTGGGACACCGCCAACCCGCCGACGATGGCGATACCGAGCGGCTGGCGCATCTCCGATCCGGCCCCGTGGCCGAAGGCCAGGGGCACGGCGCCCAGCAATGCCGCCAGCGTGGTCATCAGGATCGGGCGCAGGCGCAGCACGGAGGCACGGCGGATAGCCTCCAGCGGCGTCAGGCCCTGGTTGCGCTGGGCCTCGAGTGCGAAGTCCACGATCATGATGGCGTTCTTCTTGACGATCCCGATCAGCAGGATGATGCCGATCATGCCCAGTATGCCCAGGTCCAGGCCGCACAGCTTGAGGGCCAGCAAGGCTCCCAATGCGGCCGACGGCAGCGTGGAGATGATGGTCAGTGGGTGGATGGGGCTCTCGTACAGCACCCCCAGCACGAGGTAGACAGTGAGGATCGCGGCCAGGATCAGCCAGGGCTGGGTGCGCAGCGAATCCTGGAACGCCTGGGCCGTGCCCTGGAAGGTGCCCGTCACCGTGTCCGGCATGCCGATGGCGGTGGAGGCTGCGTGGACAGCCGCCACGGCGTCTCCCAGCGCAGCGCCGGGCGCGAGGTTGAAGGACAGGGTGATCGACGGGAACAGGCCCTGGTGGTTGATCGTCACGGGGGCCACGCCCTGCTGCAGGGAGCCGAGCATGCTCAGGGGAACCAGGTCGGGGCCGCTGGAGGAGCGCACGTACAGGTGCTTGAGGGTTTCCGCAGACAGCTGCCAGGCGGGATCGAGCTCCAGGATCACGCTGTACTGGTCGAGCTGGGTGAACAGGGTGGCGACCTGGCGCTGGCCGAAGGCGTCGTACAGCGCATCGTCGATGGCCTGGATCGACACCCCCAGCTGGGAGGCGGTGTCGCGATCGATCTTGAGCGTGGTTTCGGCCGCCGAGGGCTGGCGGTCCGACCCCAGGTCCACCAGTTGCGGCAGCGATTTGAGCCGCGCCTGCAGCAGGCTGCTCCAGTGGTCGAGCTCGTTCACGTCGCCGGCCTGCAAGGTGTACTGGTACTGCGCCTTGGCGGCGCGGCCGCCGATTTGGATGTCCTGGATCATCTGCATCGACGTCTTGACGGCTGGCACCACCAGCGCGCGCGTCTTGAGCCGGGCCATGATCTGCGCCGCCGTGGCGCTGCGCTGGTCAAAAGGTTTGAGCGACACCATCATCTTGCCCTGACTGATGGTCGGGTTGGGGCCGATCCACCAGTAGACGGTCTGCACGTCGGGGTCCGTCTGCAGCGCCTCGCTGACCTGCGAGATGCGCTGGCGCATGGCGTCGAACGAGATGTCCGGTGCGCCTTCGACCGTGGCGCTCAGCAGGCCCGTGTCCTGCATCGGGAAGAAGCCTTTGGGCACCCAGGCGTACAGGGCCGCGGTGGCGACCATGGTCGCCACCGCCAGGGCCAGCACGGAGCGCTGGTGGCGAAGCGCCACATCCAGTCCGCGCTCGTAGCCGCGCTCGATCCATTCGAAGGCGCGGCCGGCCCAGACGCTCAGGCGCCCGTTGGACGGATGGCCATTGCCGGGCAGGCGGGCGCACAGCATGGGTGCCAGCGTGAGCGAGACCACGCCCGAGACCAGGATGGCCGTGCTCAGCGTGATCGCGAACTCCCGAAACAGGCGTCCGACCATGCCACCCATGAGCAGCAGCGGGATGAACACGGCGATCAGCGACAGCGTCATGGAGACGATGGTGAAACCGACCTCGCGGGTTCCGTCCAGCGCGGCCTGCAGGGCGCTTTTGCCCTGCTCACGGTGGCGCGCGATGTTTTCCAGCACCACGATGGCGTCATCCACGACAAAGCCCACGGCGATGCTCAGGCCCATGATGGACAGGTTGTCCAGCGTGTAGCCCAGCAGGTACATCAGCGCGAAGGTGCCCAACAGCGCGAGGGGGATGGTGATGCTGGCGATGAGCGTGCTGGTCAGGTTGCGCAGGAAGGTGAGGATCACCATCACCACCAGCGCGATGGACAGCAGCAGGGTGAACTTGACGTCCGCCACGGCGGCGGTGATGGTCTGCGTGCGCTCGCCCACCACCTGGAGCGCAACGTCGCGCGGCATGGTCGCCGTGAGCTGCGGCAGTTGCTGGCGGATGGTCTGCGCCGTGTCCACGATGTTGAAGCCCGGCTGCGGGTGGATGTCCACGATGACCGTGGGCTGGCCCTTGATGCCGGCGGCCTGGCGCACGTCCTCGGCTGCGTGCACCACGGTGCCCAGATCGCCCAGGCGGATCGGTGCGCCGGCCTTGTAGGCCACCACCAGCTGGTCGAACTGCTCGGCGCGCTGCAACTGGTCGGTAGTGTTCAGCGACACCGTCTTGTCCGGCCCGTTGATGCTGCCCTTGGGCGCACTGACGGTGCTCAGCCCGACGATGGAGCGCACGTCGGCCAGCGTCAGCCCGCGCGCGGCCAGGGCGTCCGGATCGAGGCGTATGCGCACCGCCGGCCGCTGCTGGCCGTGGTAGTCGACCAGGCCGACGCCGGGGACCATGGACAGCTTCTGCGCCAGGAAATTGTCGGCATAGCGGTTGAGCTCGGTCAGCGTGCGCGTGGACGAGGTCAGCGCCAGCGACATCACGGTGGCCTGCGCCGGATTGACCTTGTTGTAGCTGGGCGGCGAGGTCATGGTCTTGGGCAGGGTCCGATTGGCCCGCGCGATGGCGGACTCCACGTCCTGCGCCGCACCGTCGATGCTGCGGCTGAGGTCGAACTGCAGCGAGATCTGCGTCTTGCCCAGCGAGCTCGACGAGGTCATCGAGGTGACCTGCGGCACCTGCGACAAGGCCCGCTCCAGCGGGGTGGCCACCGACGTGGCCATGGTTTCCGCGCTGGCGCCAGGCAGGCTGGCAGAGATCGAGATGGAGGGGAACTCCACCTGCGGCAGCGAGGAGATCTGCAGGTTGAAGTAGGCGAGCACGCCCACCAGCAGCACGCTCAGGGCGAGCAGGGCCGTGGCGACGGGCCTGCGGATGAAAGGTTCGGAGATGCTGCTCATCATTGGCCTTTGGCGGGGGCGGAGGAATCGGCCGTGGTGGCCATGACCTGGATACCGGGCGCGATGCGGTACTGGCCTTGCGTGACCACCGTATCGCCCGGCTGCAGGCCCTTGCGCACCCACTGCAGGCCCTGGGAAATGGGCCCCGCGTCGATCTGCCGGGCCTGGGCCATGTGCTGGCCGTCCACGACATACACGAAGGCGCCTTTGGGCCCCTGCTGCACCGCTTCCGGCGGAACCACGGTGGCCTCGGCCTGGGTGCTCAGCAGCATGCGCACGGAGACCAGTTGCCCCGGCCACAGCGCACGGTCGGCATTGGCAAAGCGGGCCTTGAGCTGCACCTGGCCGGCCGCCGGAGACACCTGGCTGTCGACGAATTCCAGTTCGCCGTCTGCCAGCACCCGGGAGCGGTCGCGCAGCAGCGCCTGGACCTTCAGGGCACGCGCCTGGGATTGCTGGGTCACGGCCGGCAACTGGTCCTGCGGCACGGAGAAGGCCACCCAGATCGGGTTCATCTGCGTCACCGTGGCGATGCCCACGGCATCGTTGGCATGCACGGTCGATCCCGCCGGCTGCAGGCGCTGGCCGACGCGGCCGTCGCTGGGCGAGGTGATGCGCGTGAAGCCCAGTTGCAGCTGGGCACTGTCCAGTGCCGCCTGTGCCGCCTGCACCACGGCCGCCTGGGTTGCCACGGTGGCGCGCAAGGTGTCCACCGCCTGGGTGGAGCCCGCACCGGCTGCGGCGAGTTCGATCGCCCGCTGCAGATCGATCTTGTTGCTGCTCAGGCGCGCGTCTTCCTGCGCCAGGACGGCACGGGTCTGGTTGACCTGCGCCTGCAGTGGCCGGGGATCGACCTGCGCCAGCAGGTCGCCCTTGCGCACCATCTGCCCCTCCGTGAAGGCCACGCGCTCGAGCTGGCCGTCCACGCGCGATCGGACGTTCACCGCGTTGAGCGATGTCACCGTTCCAATGGCGTCGGTCCAGATGGGGAAATCCTGCTGCACCACGCTCGCCAGGGAGACCGGAACAGCTTCTCCCGCGGCTTTTGCGGGAGCTGCCTGCGGGGTCGAGGCGGTGGCATAGGCGAAGACGGCGGCCATTGCCGCGACCGTGGCCGCCGCAATGGCAATGCGGCACAGCGGATGTGCACGGGGTGCTTGGGTGTCGGTGGTCATGGTGTTCTCATTTCGAGGAAATCTGGGCCGGGGCGGGCTGCGCGGACTGGCCGCCGAAGGCGCGGTACAGGCCCACGGTGGCTTGCAGGCGCTGCAGGCGTGCCTGCAGCAGCGTGTCCTGCGCTTGGTAGAGGGTGCGCTCGTTGACGATCACGGCCAGCAGGTCGTAGGCGCCCCGGTCGTAACGGATGCGCGACAGGCGCAGGGCCGCCTGGGCGGACTCGACGGCGGCCTTGTCCAGCGTCTCGGTTTCCTGCAGGCGCTGCACGGCGATCAATTGCCCCTGTGCTTCCTGGAGCACCTGGAGGATGGACTGCCGGTAACTGGCCAGGAGTTCCTCGGCGTGGGCGCGGTCCACGCGCAGCTGGCCGTCGAGGCTGCCTCCGTTGAAGAGTGGTTGCAGCAAGGCCCCGGCCAAGCTCCACAGCGCCTGAGTGGGGTTGAGCAGTGCGCCGGCCTGGGCGGTGATCGACACCGACGGCAGGAAGGCGGCCCGCGCCGCGGCCACGTCGAAGCGGGCGGCCTTCAGGCGTGCCTCGGCCGCCAGCACCTCGGGGCGGCCGGCTACGGCCCGTGCCGGCGCAATGGCCTGGATCTGCGGAACGGCGATGTCCAGGAAGGGTTCGGCTCGGACCGTGAATTCCTGCGGCGTGGCGTTGACGAGCACGGCCAGTTGTCCGCGCAAGGTGTCACGCTGGAGCACCAACTGCGGCATGGCCGCCAGAAAGGTCTGCAGCGTGTTGCGCTGCTGCGCCACGTCCAGTGCCGAGGCCGCGCCCAGGCTGGCCTGCTTTTCCACCAGCGACAGCAGTTGCTGCGCATCGCTAGCGATGCGGCGGGAAAGATCGATCCGCTCGTCCAGCGCAAGCAACTGCAGATAATTGAGCGCGATGTTGGCAGCCAGCAACTGGCGTGCGGTCTCCACGTCGAGCTCGCTGGCCTGGGCGACAGATCCCGCGGAGTCGGCTTTGGCCGCATGCAGGCCCCAGATGTCCAGGTCCATCGTGCCGGTGATCGACAGCGACTGCTTGGGGCTGCTCAAGCTGCTGCCTCCGCTGGCATTCAGGCCCGCCGTGACGGTGGGGTAGCGGGCGGCGCCACTGATCTGCGCCATTCCCCGCGCCTGTTCCAGCCGGGCGAGGGCGATCTGCACGGACAGGCCCTGGTCCAGCCCCCGGGCGACCAGCGCATCGAGCTGGGTGCTGCCAAAGAAGCTCCACCAGTCCGGAGGTGACGATGCCTGCGCCGCCTCTTGCGTGCCGGACCAGTGCGCCGGCAGCGCGACGGCGGGGGCAGGGTCGGCCGGCACCGTGGCGCAGGCTGCCAGCAGCAGGGAGCCCGCCAGGGCGGCCAGCGCCGTCCTGCGCAGCCGGTACCGTGTGTCGTGCAGATTCAAGGTCCATCCTCTCGTTGTCCGGGGCCGCCAGCGGGATGCCGGTGGCCGATGGGAGAAGATAGAGGGGAGCGGCTAACGCCACCCTTCCCCGAAAATGACTTATTGTTTATGTTGGAGTGGTTTGGCCTGGCGGGCGGGCGATGGTCCAATGCACAGACGCATCTGGCTGGCTCAGGTGTCAGCCCGGGGCCCTGCCGTCGGCAGGTGGTCCCATGCGATACCCCGCCCCCCGAACCGAATGGATCAACATCTCTGCATGCCCACCGTCCACCTTTTTGCGCAGGCGATGCATGTGCCTGTCGATCAAATGATCCGGGGGCTCGAAGTCATAGTCCCAGGCGCTTTCCAGCAGCATCTGGCGGCTGATCACCTGTCCCGCATGCCGCATCAGCCTTTCGAGCAACAGGAACTCGCTCGTGCTCAGGTCGACGCGCTGCCCCGCGCGGGCCACCACGCGGCTGGCCACATCCAGTTCCAGGTCGGCCATAGCCAGCCGCAGGCCCTCAGCAAGGGGCTCGGTGCGCGCCAGCAGGCGGTCCAGGCGCGCCAGCACCTCGACGAATGCGTAGGGCTTGGTCAGGTAGTCGTCGCAGCCGGCCTGCAGCCCCTCGACCCGGTGCTGGACCGATCCCAGGGCGCTGAGCATCAGCACCGGCAGGTACAGGCCAAGGCCGCGCAGCGCACGCACCACTGCAAGGCCGTCCATGCACGGCAGCATGCGGTCCAGCACGATGGCATCGTAGATGCCTTCGCGCGCCATGGCCAGGCCCGTGGCCCCGTCGGCCGCATGGTCTGCCACGCGGCCGCTTTCGCGCAGCGCACGCACCAGGTAGGCGGCCGTGCGCCGGTCATCCTCGATGATCAGCACGCGCATGGTGGCCTCGGACCGCGGGGCAGGTGATGAGTCGGGTGCTGGTCATCGAGGACGACCCCGGCACTGCCTCTGCCATCGCCATGGCGCTGCACGATGCGGGCCATGCCACGGAGCATGTGGGAGATGGCCGCATGGGGCTGGTGCGCGCCCTTGCAGGGGACTTCGATGTGATCGTGCTGGACCGCATGCTGCCCGCGCTCGACGGGCTGGCGTTGCTGGCCGCACTGCGGCTTGCCGGCGGGCATGCGCCGGTGCTGATACTCAGCGCCTTGTCGGCCCTGGACGAACGGGTGCGCGGACTGCGCGCCGGCGGGGACGACTACCTGGCCAAGCCGTTCGAGGCGATGGAACTGGTGGCCCGGGTGGAGGCGCTGGTGCGCCGCACCCGCGCGGCGCCGGCCACCGGCCGCGAGACGCAGCTGTGTGTCGGCGACCTGCAGGTGGACCTGCTCACGCGCACAGTGCGCCGGGGCGCGCGCAGCATCGATCTCGTGCCGCGCGAACATGACCTGCTGGTGTATCTGATGAAGCATGCAGGCCAGATTGTGACGCGAACCATGCTGTTCGAGGCGGTGTGGAATTACCGCTACGAGGAGCGTACTAACGTGATCGAAGTGCATATCGGCCGGCTGCGGCGCAAGGTCGATGCACCGGGCGAGGTGCCTATGATCCAGACCGTACGGGGGGCCGGCTATGCCATTCATGCCCCTGTCTGACACCCTGCGGACCAGCCATTTCCGCACGGCGGCCTATTTTCTCGCGGTGTTCGCCCTGTCCAGCGCGGCCTTGCTGGGCTATGTCTACTGGCAGACCTCGTTCTACCTGGCACACGAGGTGGATCGTAGCCTGCATGCCAATGTGCAGCGCTGGTCGCAGCTGCCGCCGGAGGCCTTGCTGCGTGAAGTTTCGGGGCGGCTGCGGCGCGACCCATCGCTTCGCGAACCCGCCGTTCTGATCGGCGGCGGCGGCGAGCGCGTGGCCGGTGCCTTCGAGCTGGTCGGACCGGTGCCGCGCTACGACGCTCCCTTCGATGCCGAACAATACGACGCCCATGGCAACAAGGTGCCCGTGCGTGCGTTGGCCAGCGTGCTGGGCTCCGGTCTGGTGCTGGTGATCGGCCGTGACGTGCATGACCTCGATGAGTTCGACGAGCGCATCCGCACCGCCATGGTTGGCGGCATCTTCATCGTGCTGGGCGTGGGGCTGGCGGGTGCGTTTGCACTGGGAGCCCGGGCCCGGCGGCGCCTGGACGACATGGCCCATTCGCTGCAGAGCATCGTGGAGGGCCATCTGGGCGCGCGCCTGCCCGTGCGCAATTCCCGCGACGATCTGGACCGCATCGCCGCCCTGGTGAATGCCATGCTCGACGAGATCGAGCGGCTAATGGGAGAGGTCAAAGGCGTCACGGACGACGTGGCCCATGACCTGCGCACACCACTCACGCGCATGCTCGCCGGGCTTGACCGGGCGCAGGCCGGTACGCTGTCACGGGAAGAGCTGTCGGCGCTGGTGGACGATACGGCCGACGATGCGCGGCTGCTGCTGCGTATGTTCAAGGGGCTGCTGCGCATCTCGGAGATCGAGAACAGCGCACGGCGGGAGAACTTCGAGACGCTGGACCTCACAGTGATCGCGGGCGATGCGGTGGAGCTGTTCGAGCCGGCCGCGCAGGAACTCGGCGTGGCGCTGCGCTTTGTCGGTTGCGCAATGCCGGTGATCCTGCGCGGGGACCCGGACCTGCTGTTCGACGCCTTCGCCAATCTCATCGACAACGCCATCAAGTTCGCGCCGCCCGGGACCGACGTCACAGTGCAGGTGGCGCAGGAGGCGGGGCAGATACAGGCCATGGTCACCGATGCAGGCCCCGGCATTCCTGAAGAGGAGCGGGGCGCCGTGCTGCGCCGTTTCTATCGCTCGGAAAAGAGCCGGCATACACCTGGCCATGGGCTCGGCCTGAGCCTGGTGGCCGCCATCGCACGCCTGCATGGCATGGCCTTGACCATCGGCGATGCCCAGCCCGGCTGCCGTATCACGTTGACCCTTCCCCCGGCAACGCCGACGTGATGGGAAAAGGGCCCGGCGGCGGCAGCCGTGCAGCCCGCAGCCGCCCTTCTCAGCGTAGCAGGCCTGCAGATATGACTGGGCGAGCGGATCACCGTCATGTTTCCTGGGACACGCGTGTGAACATCGCTGGTGGCGGTGTGGCACGGTAAGCCAAGAACACTGCAGCGCGCCTGCCCAGCCTGCGCGCTCCAATGCCTTGTGCACGGAAGGGCATAGGCCCAAGTCACTCTGTGGCATCGGAATCCAGAAGGCTCTTCAAGGCCAGGCAGATCAAGATCCAGGCCGCTCCGGCAAGGGCCCCGGCAATGACATCCATCGGGTAGTGCACACCCAGGTAGACGCGGCTGAAGGCCACACTGACCGCGATCGACAAACCGAGCGCCACGCTGGCGCTTCGCCATACCAGGCTGCGGGTAGACAAGCAGGTGGCATAGATCAGCCAGCCAGCCACCAGTGCAGCGGCAATAGCATGGCCGCTGGGGAAGCTGTAGCCGTGTGCGTGGATCATGGAGTCGAACTCTGGACGCGCGCGGTGGAAGAATGCCTTCAGCCCCAGATTGGCCAGCATGCCGCCGGGCACCACCGCGACGATCCACTTGACCTGCGGCCAGTGCCGTTGGTACGCGTGCAAACCCATGAAGCCCAGAATGAATGCGACCATGAAGAGGTCATGCGTCCTGGTGTATCCCAGCATGATCTGATCCATCAGAGGGCTGCGCCAGGTGAAGACCGTCGCCATCCACTGCGCCTCCATGGCAATGTATTCGCCTTCTATAGCCGCCTCTTGGGCCAGCCAGCAAAATGCGATCACTGACAGGATGGCTGCGAGAACTAGCGCAACACGCTGAAAGGCGGGCCCCTGAGGGAACTCTCCGAAGCGAGAAGCCGCGTGGTGGCGTGTGGTGGCGACCGGACTTTGCATGCACGTCTTTCTGGTGAGTCGGTGGTATCTTGTGCACGGCCTCCATAGCTTGTGCAGACCCCGTCAGCATGAAAGCCGGCGATTAAGACGCGCTTAAATTTCGTTCAGACAAGGGGATTTCGCGGCAAGCCCGCACAGGGCATGCCCTCCCGCCCGGCCCGGTTTGCGATGAACGCGGCTAAGCGTGCGAGCGGCAGTGAGTACGCCGCCACCTGCCGGCTTCCCGCCGCGATCAACCGCCGTTGCTTCGGCAGCGGGCATAGGCATCCATGCCCGGCTGGTATGCACCGGTCTGCACTGCCATGAGACCGAGCACGGAATGGAAGTAATGGTCGTGCGAAAAAGGCAGGTCGCGGCCCTTGTGCAGGCACTCCGTTGACAGTGCCGAGACAGCCTTGAACCCATCGGAAATCCACGTGATCCACGGGACATGCTTTTGGTGGTCTGGCGCAAAGGCATACGGCAGGCCATGCAGGTACACATTGTTCTCCCCTAGCGACTCGCCATGGTCGGACACGTACACCATGGCGGCATCCGCCAGAGACTGCCTCGCCTGTAGCCAGTCGATCACCGAGCCAAGGAATCGATCTGTGTAAACGATGGAGTTGTCGTAGGCATTGACCACACTTTCGCGGCTGCACTCCTGCAGAGCATTGGTCGTGCACTCCGCCAGGAACAGCTTGGATTCGGGCGGCGAACGCTTGTAGTAGGCCGGGCCGTGGCTACCCATCTGGTGCATCACGACCACCACGCCGCGCTCGCGGCGTTCTGGGTCGAGCGCTTGAATGCGCTCATCCAGCCCGTCCAGCATCACGTGGTCCAGGCACTGGCCCGAGGCGCACAGTTGGGCGTTTTCAGCGGAGACGGTGGAGACGCTGGGTATGCGATCGCATACCCCCTTGCAGCCCGACTGGTTGTCGATCCACAGTACGGCCAATCCAGCGCGCTGCAGTACGTCGAGCAGGTTTTCGTAATTGCTTTTGCGACCGCCGAATTCATCGCGTGTCAGATGCGAAAACATGCAGGGCACCGACTCTGCCGTGCTCGTGCCGCACGACCAGGCATTGGTGAAGCTGACGACGCCGTGGCTGGCCAAGCGAGGCGTGGTTTGGCGCTCGTAGCCATTCAGGCCGAAATTGGCACTTCTTGCAGTCTCGCCCAGCACCAGCACCAACAGGCGTGGACGCTCCGTTGCAACCGTTGCAGGACGGCCCAGATGAGCGTCCTGCGCGATGGGTAGCAACGTTGACTCATCTCGCTCGAAAGACTTCAGAGCCACCCGCACCACCGAGTACACGCTGGCGACGGGGTTGAGCAGGTAACGGACATCCTTGTGGTTGCGCATGGTCGCAGCCAGCGGCTGGAAACTCGCGAACACCGTCGCTACCAGAAACGCCAAGGCAGCCAGTGCCGCCAACGGATTGCGCCACAGTTGTCGCATGGTTGGCCCATAAATTACGGGCTGCCGCCAGACGAGCCAAGCCGGAAGCACGGCCAATGCCAGCAAACGCACGAGCAGTCGCCAGTTCATCAGCGCCCCGGCTTCGGCTACGTCGGTCTGCATGGCATTGAGCAGCATGCTCGGGTCCATGACAACACCGTAGCTGGCCATGAAATGGCCGGCCACCGCCGCGCTGACGAACAGCATGGTGATGGCGGGCTTGAGCGTCAACCGCCATGCCAGCAGGCAGAGGAAGGCGGCGAGGCAAGCCCAGATTATCAGGAACATGGCACCGGCAAATGCCACGTCCTGCGGCCTCTGCAACAACCCAAGACCCGAAAGACGGCTCCAGAGCGGGCCATTGCCGGTGGCAGCCATCCACAGGCTCGCTCCCGCCGCAAGCCACAGCGGTGAAACCGGCCGGCGGATCATGCTGGAGTCCCGTCGAAGCGGCCACGAAACCGCGAGAACAGGGGGTCGGTCAGCCATCCAGTCATCCAACAGATCCATCCCGTCCACAGCGTATGGCTCATGAAATGGGCGCCGCGGAACTGCTGCACCAGTCCGAGTGCAAGACCGCTTGCCAGGGCAATCAGCAGCCATATACGGGCAAGCCGGGGCAGGTCCCTGCGCAGCGCGAAGTAGCCGGCAACGAATGCGAACCCGGCAGACGCATGCCCGGCGGGAAAGCACCTGCCAGGGCCTCCATCAATGTCGGCCCAGCCGCTCCAGTGGGAAACATGCCTGGCAACGCCTCCGAACTCGGCCAGGTCCCACGGACAACTGGTGTGGCTGGTGGCCTTGACCAGAGAGACGACCCCTGTGGCAAGCAGGGTGACCGCCGCCAACTGCAGCCGCCGCTCGAACGGCAGTTTGGCGAATGGCCCCCAAGGCCACAGCGCTGAAGCGGAGAGCAAAACGACAAGACCCCAGGCTGCATGCTTGGCGCCATCGTGCAAAACGCTGGTCAGCAGCCAGCTGTTGCGAAATGGAAAACCTTGCGTATTTCCCATCAGCATGGCCATCGCCATGTCGAGTCCAGATGCATCCCAAACCAGAACCGCCATGAACGAAAGTAGCGCAATCCAAAGAAACTTGCCAGAAAAGTTTTGCATTTACTGAAGCTATCGAAACGCCCTTAATAGGTTCTTAAGCCCAGGAAACGCAAATGGAGAAATGCGAATACTTATCGTGGAAGATGACGAGGCGATATGCAGTGGCCTACGCCTTGCATTGAAGAACCTGGGGTGGACGTTTGATGTCGCGACCAGTGTCTCGCAGGCATGGGCGGCGCTGCGCACGGAGCCATTTGCTGTAGTCCTTCTGGACCTGGGCCTACCCGACGGCGATGGATCTGAAGTCATACGGCGATTGCGCAGCTCACCCGCCAAGGGACTGCCGTTGCTTACCACTCCCGTGTTAATCATGTCGGCGCGCGATGCGCTCTCTTCACGTATCGAAGGGCTCGATCTCGGTGCCGACGACTTCCTCACCAAGCCGTTTTCGACAGATGAACTGGCAGCCAGGGTGCGCGCATTGCGTCGCAGGGCTATGGGGAGACATCAGGCGCTGCTGTACTGGCGAGATGCCGAGATCGACCCTGCCACCCGGCGCGTGCGCCAGGCCGGCCGGGAGGTGTACCTCTCTGCCCGCGAGTTCGGAATCTGGATGGCGCTTCTGGAGGCAAGGCCTCACGTCCTCTCCAAGCAGCAACTAGAAGGCAGTCTGTACAGCTGGGACAATGCTCTTAAGAGCAATGCCATTGAAGTCCATGTCCACAACATCCGCAAGAAGTTGGGCGAGGAATGCATACGCACCATGCGCGGCGTGGGCTACTTTGTTCCGGACGAGGCCATTGAATGATCATGCGCCCCTCTCTACAGCGCCAATTGCTGGGCTGGGTCCTCGGAATGCTGCTGGCGGTGTGGGTCGCGTTCGTCGCCGCAGGGTATCGAACGGGCCTGCATGAAGCAGATGAGCTGACCGATGGCCACCTGGCGGGAGTTGCGGCTCTGCTATTGGCCTATCCCAGCAATTCCTTTGCGCCCAAGCCCCATAGCTCCGATGTAGCGGATAGGCCCGAGCTCAGCACACATGACTACCAGCAGTCGCTGAGCGTCGTGATCTGGGAGGCGAGCGGGAAGCTACTCGCGCGTACCGGTCAGGCCCCGTTGCCCACCTTTGACTATACGGAAGGCTTCAGCACCCTGCTCCTTGGCGATCCGGCCCGGGAATGGCGCGTCTTTTCCAGGTGGGATAACGCCAACCATGGACGCAAAATCATGGTCCTGCTGAGCCTTGCGGAACGTGACTCTCTCGCTCAAGACATCGCCGAACACGTCGCCACGCCAGGTCTCTGGTTACTACCAGTCATCGCGCTTGTGCTCGTCGTTGCGATACGCCGGGGCTTGAGGCCTTTGTACGAATTGAGCGGACGTGTTCACGCCCTGGACATCCACAATAACGTGCCTCTCGTCGCACCACCACACCTTGAGTTCCAGGTGATGGTCAACGCCATAAATACTCTGACCGAGCGCTACAACCTTGCTCTCCTGCGTGAGCGCGAGCTTGCCAATGAATTTGCTCATGAGCTTCGAACGCCTTTGGCGTCACTTCGCTTGCATGCCAACCTGCTGCGCGGACGGCTGAGCGAGGAGGAGAGGGAAGCTGCACTTGTACAGGTTGATACCGATGCCGCGCGCTCGGCCTCAGTCATCTCTGACCTGCTTTCCCTGGCCCGCGCCAGCCGTGCGCAGTTGGCAGAAGCGGCACAGGATTTCGATCTGGCATCGCTTGCACGTCGCGTCACTTCAGAGTATGGCCAAACCGCGTACTCCACTGGGCATGAGCTGTCTCTTGGCGGAGTGGTCTCAGTTCCTATGCGAGGCCATCCCATTCTGGTGGAGTTAGCTTTGCGCAATCTTCTTGAAAATGCCCTTGCCCACACGCCCAAGGGAACATGGGTCGAGATCGTTGCTGCTGCACAGCCTGTGAGGCTTGAGGTACGGGACAATGGTCCGCAGACAGGAGCCAACCAGGCTCAGCCCGCCACCATTCTTGGGCTCGGCCTTGGACATCAAGTGGTGAAGCGTGTTGCCGCCGTCCACGGAGGATCTTTCGATATCGTCGACGAGCCTGCAGCTAGTCGTGTTTATCGTGTAACTCTCGAAAAATCCGTGAGTCCACTAGTTACGCCACGCTTTTGAAAGTTTCACCTTTCAGGCCGACTTCATCTGGCCCTCAGAGCGCGTTGAAAGTTAGCTCAATCTAGAGCGTGTTATGAACTTCCCGCCGCAGCTAGCACCCGTGCAGCGGCGGGCAACATGAGCACTGCAAACACCAGAAAATGTAGCCCGCCGAGCACTTCCGGCAACCGCTCATAGTCCCGGGAG
>NZ_BQXK01000034.1:0-28279 GCF_030158995.1 Acidovorax sp. SUPP2825
CTCGGGCGGGCGGGCGCTGGGCAGCAGCGAGAAGTTCAACGAAGTGATGACGCCCCTGGCGGACAAGCTGGGTGCGGCGATCGGCGCGAGCCGCGCGGCGGTGGATGCGGGCTACGCGCCCAACGACTTGCAGGTGGGGCAGACGGGCAAGATCGTGGCGCCGCAGCTGTACATCGCGGCGGGCATCTCGGGCGCGATCCAGCATTTGGCGGGCATGAAGGACTCCAAGGTGATCGTGGCGATCAACAAGGACCCGGAGGCGCCGATCTTCAGCGTGGCCGACTACGGCCTGGAGGCCGACCTGTTCACGGCCATGCCGGAACTGGTGGACCGGCTCTGACCCATGGACCAGAGCCACACGCCATGCCCGTGTGCCGGTCATTTCCCCTGATTCCTGGAGATAGGAGACACACATGCACACATTCCTTCGCCGCCGCCAACTGTTGCTCGCCGCCACGGCGGGTTTTGCCGGAGCGGCTGTCAGCGCGCCGGCCTTGGCCAGCGTCCCCTGGCCGAGCAAGCCGATTCGGATCGTGGTTCCTTACACTGCGGGCGGTTTCACCGACCAGATGGCGCGCTTGCTGCAGGTGGGCTTGCAACAGCGCTTGGGCCAGCCGGTGATCGTGGACAACAAGCCGGGCGCCAATAGCATCATCGGCGTGGACGCCGTGGCCAAGGCCGCGCCGGACGGCTACACCTTCGGCGTGTTCATCGCCGCCTATGCCGCCAATACCACGCTGTATCCCAAGCTGCCGTATGACCCGAAGAAGGATTTGGTGGGCGTGTCACTGATGGGGGTGTCGCCCCTGGTGGCCGCCGTAGCGATGAATGCGCCCTTCAAGACGACGGCCGAACTGGTGGCCTATGCGCGTTCCAACCCAGGCAAGCTGAGCTTCGCGTCGTCTGGCAACGGATCTGCAGCCCACCTCACCTCCGAGCTGATGCGCCTGATCACCAAGACCGAGATGGTGCACATCCCGTACAAAGGTGCTTCACCTGCGCTGGCAGACCTCATGGGTGGGCAGGTACCGCTGTTCCTGGATCCACCGCCCAACCTGATCCAGCCAGCCAGGGCCGGAAAGATCCGACTGATCGGGGTGGCCAGCGAAAAGCGCCTTCCTGCCTTGCCCGATGTCCCGACCTTTGCCGAGCAGGGCTACCCTGGCCTGGTGGGCAGTACCTGGGCCGCGATGCTCGCGCCTTCCGGCGTGCCCCGCGAAATCGTGCAGCGCATGTCCGAAGAAGTGGCGCGCATCATCCGGAGCCCTGAAGTGACGCAGCGGCTGGAGCAGACCATGGGGACCTTCGCTGAAGGCTCCACTCCTCAGGAATGCGATGCCTTCATCGCGTCGGAAACGGTCAAATGGGCCAAAGTGATTCAGGAGGCGAGGGTCACGCTGGATTGACGCGGGGGCGAGGGCGGGGTTTCCACCCCGTCGGCGCTGGCGGCACCTGCCGCCGCTCTTCATGAAACTTCGCACTCCGTTGATCAGCCACTGGATCTGCGCCATGACCGGGTGAGCATCTGACGAGTGATCTGCTCCAGCAAACGCATGGGCGCCAAAGTACGAGAGTGAAGGTGGTCCTTGGTACCAGTTACTCGGCTTTCGCACCGGACACCCGCACCTGCTCGGCAGCCAATGGCATCTGCTGCTGCACGAAGCTCCAGAATTCATCGACGCCCATCGGCTTGACGGGTAGCGAACCCTGGTCCAGGAACTGCTTTTGCACCTCGGGATTGCGCAGGGCGGTAGCGAGCGCAGCATTGAGCTTGTCCAACGCTGCACGCGGTGTACCTGCCGGCGCGACCAGTCCGTACCAGGAGTCGGTATGGAAACCCTTCACCCCGGATTCCTCGAACGTCGGTACGTCGGGTAGCGCTGGCAGGCGCTGTCGAGCGGCCACCGCGAGCGGGCGCAGCTTGCCTGAGCGGATGAATGACATTGCGCCCGTCGTCAAAACGAAATCCACGCGGCCAGCCATCAGGTCGGTCATCGCCGGGGCCGTTCCCTTGTAAGGGATGTGGGTCACGTCGGCGCCAGTGATCTTCTTGAAGTTGGCGCCAGCCAGATGCTGACTGGACCCGACGCCGCCTGATCCGTAATTGAGCTTGCCTGGTCGGGCTTGAGCGGCCTTGAGCAAGTCCGCAACCGAGAGAAACGGCGAATCGGTCGGTACCAGCAGCACGCTGGGAGATGTCGTAATCATGCCGATGGGTGAGAAGTCTTTCATCGGGTCATGGTTGAGCTTTGGGTACAGCGCAGAATTCAGACCGTGCGATGCCACCGTCGCCAGCATGATGGTGCTGCCATCCGGCTTCGCGCGTGCAGTCGCATCGCTGCCGATGTTGCCCCCAGCGCCCCCCTTGTTGTCGATGACGATGGATTGGCCCAGTGCCTCGGACATGCGGACGGCCGTGAGCCGTGCCACGTTGTCGGAGGGGCCTCCGGCAGGCCAGCCCACGATCATGGTGATGGGGCCGACTGGTAGAGCGCCCTGGGCCATGGCGTGGATGTGAGGTAGCAGCACAACAGCCAAGGCAAGTGTGGAGAAGAAGGTACGGCGATTCAGTATGTTCATGGTGTGCGTTCATCGAGGAGCCTGCAGGCCAGCGGGGAACCTATTGAGTGGCGAGGTCTTCAAGGGTGTTCCGGAACGGAAGGAGCGGCGCGTGTGCCTCGGCAGGCATACTGGCCGCGCTTCACGGTCTGTCCTGCCAGGGCATTTCTGCCCAGAGTTTGCGGAAGTTGGCTTCAGTGGCTTCGAGTTCGGCCGCATAAGCCGCTGGCGCCAGGTATCGCAAAGGTGCGTACATGGCTTCGGCCTGCTGCTTGAACGCAGGGTCCGCGGCGATGGTGGCAATCGCATCGACCAGTTTCTTGCGGATCGCCTCCGGTAAGCCCTTGGGAGCCGCCAGGCCACGCAGCGAGGCCAACTCAATGGCAATACCTTGCTCTTTGAAGGTCGGCACTTGTGGCGCCAGGGATGAACGCTCAGCTGACATTTGACCCAGCAGTCGGATCGGGGTGCCACCCTTCTGATATGCCAGTACCTCCCCGACGTTGATGGCGCCAATCACAATCTGCTGGCCCGTGGCCGCGGCACGCACCTCGCCAGCGCCTTTGTAAGGCACATGCGTCAGCTTGGTTCCGGTAGCGCGTTCGAACAGCAGCATCGCCAGGTGGTCATCCGATCCGGTGCCTGTCGTGCCAACGGTCACGGCGCCAGGGCGCGCCTTGGAATAGGACGCTAGGCCCGCCAGCGTGGTGATGTTGTTTGTGTTGTGTATGGCGAAGCCGCCCGGGTCGTCCACCAGATTGCCGAGCAGGTCGTACTGGCTCCAGTGGAAGCTGCTCTTGCGTTCAATCGGGATGGTCAACACGTTGGGCGTGTTGATAAAGCCGATGGTGTAGCCATCAGGCTTCGCGCGTGCCAGCTCACCGAAGCCGATGCCGCCTCCTGCGCCAGGACGGTTGAGCACCACGACACTGCCTTCGAGTTGCTTTTCCAGGTGCCGTGCCAGCAGCCGGGCGACAAGGTCGGTACCTCCACCAGGACCGTAGGCCACAATCAGCTCGATGGGTTTGGACGGGTACGGCGCGGCGGGCTGCGCTGCTGAGGGCAGCGCAAATGCAGTCGCTGCCAGGCCGGCGCACAGCGTGCGACGGGTCCATTGTTTGTTCATGCTTGTCTCCGTGATGTTTGCCCGTTTCGGGCTTATGGAAATCAGTGGCCGAGCGCGGCGGCAATGCGCTCCCTGGCCCGTGGCCAGACGTCAGGGTTGACCAGTCGCTCAGGTCGCTCGCCATCCGAGAGCAACTGCAAGATCTGTGTGGCGGCCAGCGTGGCGTTGTTGCGCCGGGCTTCATGTGTGACACCGGCCGTGTGGAACGTGGCCACGACATTCGGGAGGCGCAACAGGGCATGGTTGGCGGGTGGAGGCTCCTGGTCCCAAACATCGAGACCTGCACCCGCGAGATGGCCGTTGGCGATTGCGGCATGCAGGGCGTTCTCATCGTGAATGCCGCCGCGTGCGGTGCTGACGAAGATGCTGCCCGGCTTCATCGCTGCGAATGCGGCTGCGTTCATCAGCCCGAGGGTGCTGGCATTGCGCGGGCAGTGCAGCGAGACAATGTCGGAACGACGCAGCAATTCATCCAGTGGCACGGATTGCGCACCTCGTGCACTCAGCTCGGCGTCGTCCAGGGCGGGATCAACGCCCAGCACTTGCATGCCGAAGGCCCGACCCAGCGCTGCGGTGCGTCGGCCGGTTTCGCCGACACCCACAATGCCCAGTGTGCGTCCGCGCAGTTCGTGGCCCATCAGGTCTTCGCGACTGAAGCTGCGTTGGTCCGAGCGCAGCAACGCATCCGATTCCGGAATGCGGCGCAGCACCGCCAGCATCAGGCCGAGTGCCAATTCGGCCACCGAATCGGCGTTGCCGCCGGCCTGGTTCATGACCACCACGCCAGCGCGCGTACACGCTTCGATGTCGATGGTGTCGCAGCCTGAACCACTCGACGAAACCGCCAGCAGCCTGGGGCAGCGTGCCAGCAACTCAGCGCTGACGAACCAGCGTCGCGGCAACTCATCCTTGGCCGCAGTAATCTGCAGCACTTGCGCTTGGGCCAGCGCCTCCCATGCTGCACTGTCAGCGCCTTCCCGTGCGCAGGTCTGCAATGTCACGCCAGGGGCTGCGGAGATGATGCGATTGAAGGCCGGGTCCAGCCAATAGTCGAAGCGGACGACCTGGCTCACAGAACCCCCTTCTCGCGCAGCGTGCGTTCAACCCAGCTCCGGTCGGCGCGGCCTTCAGCGATGGCCTGCAGCGCATCGGCTTCGATGCGTTCAATGGCTTCAACACGTGCCGCAATGTCTTCGGCCTCTTCGGGCGGCACCGCCAGCAGGCCATCGCCATCGCCAACCACAATGTCCCCGGGATGCACCACCATCCCGTCAATGGTGACTGGCACATGCAACTCGCCTGGACCATCCTTGTATGGGCCACGGTGTGCAACGCCGCGTGCATACACCGCCAGACTATGTTGACCGATGGTGTCGCTGTCACGAATCAGCCCGTCGATGACGATGCCTGCCGCGCCGCGCGCGATCAGCAGCGCGAGCATGATTTCTCCAATGATGGCGTTCGGACCCACTCCGCCGGCGTCCACCACGATGACGTCACCCGGTGCGCAGGTGTCGATGGCGTGGTGCACCATGAGGTTGTCACCAGGCCTGGTGCGCACCGTCAGCGCACGGCCTGCGAGTCCACCCTCGCGTTTGTGGAACGGTTTCAGCGACGAGGTTCCGGTGGTGCGGCTCATGGCGTCGCTGATGTTGGCGACCTGAAATCCACGGTACCGCGCCAAGAGTGCGTCACTCACGACGGTCGAGGGGCGCGAATGGATGTGGAAGCCCTGGATTTTGCTCATGGTTGGTTCGAAGTGATGGGGAAATAGTCGGTCGGACTGGCAACTGGACGGATGCAGCAGGATGTGATGTCGGCAATGCGCGTGAGCCCCAGCATGGCCATATCGCGAGAAATTTCTTCGTGCAGCAGGGCGATGGCATGGGCCACGCCGCCTTGTCCTGCGACCGAGGCGGCATAGTTGAAGGGCCGGCCCACGAATACGCAGCGCGCCCCGAGGGCCAGCGCTTTGACGACGTCGGTACCGCGGCGAACGCCGCTGTCGAGCATCACCGGCATTTCGGGAACGGCGCGTGCGATGGCGGGCAACACGCGCAGCGGTGCCACCGCACCGTCGAGCTGACGCCCTCCATGGTTGGAGACGATGATTCCGTCGACGCCATGGTCGCGTGCATGCACAGCGTCCTCCGGCGTCAGGATGCCCTTGACCACGAGTTGATTCGGCCAGCGCTTGCGTATAGCTGCCAGATGCGGCCAAGCCAGGTGAGCGCGGTCTGAGAAATCGCGCAGCACATCGGAAGAAAGGATGGGTGCGCCGCGCATGGCGTAGTTGTTCTCGAAGTGGGGCATGCCATGTAGCAGCAGCGTCTTCAGAAACGTACCCAGCAACCAGCGCGGATGGCTCAGGCCTTGCCAAGCCAGCGAAAGGCTGGGCTTGAGCGGCGTTGAAAAGCCTGCACGCACATTGTTCTCCCGGTTCGCTGCGACGGGTGTGTCCACCGTGACCACCAGGGTCTGTACGCCTGCGCCTTGCACGCGATCGAGCAGGCCATGTATCTGCGCAAGCTCGCCTGGCAGGTAGGCCTGGAACCAGGTTTGCGGAGCGACCGCCATCACCTCTTCGAGCCGAATCAACGAAGAGCCGCTCATGATGGCTGGCACATTGGCTTGCTGTGCTGCCTGGGCCAGCACGACATCGCCACGGTAGGCCGAGAGCGCGGAAATACCCATGGGTGCGAGTCCCACCGGCGTGGCGTAGCGGCGGCCGAAGAGTTCGAATCCGAGGTCGCGTTGCGCGACGCCGACCAGCACGCGCGGTCGGAAGGCCAAATCACTGAAGGCCCGGCGGTTCTCCGCCAGCGACTGGTTGTCCTCTACGGCGCCGCTGATGTAGGCATAGATAGGCCGAGGCAGGTGGCGGCGGGCCAACTTCTCGAAGTCGTCCAGGGACAGCACCTGTCGGCAGGCTTTGGGTATGCGTGGGGGAGACGAAGGCATGGCGCAACAATGGTGCGCCGGTTGATATTGAAAGAAAAGAGAAAAAATTCGAACTTTTGATTTCGCTTTTCGTAAACTCAATTCATGACTCTCAAGCAACTCGAGGCCTTCTACTGGGCCGCCACTTGTCTCAATTTCACGGTCGCGGCTGAACGGGTGCACCTGTCCATCTCTTCCCTGTCCAAGCGTATTGCTGAATTGGAGGTTTCGCTGGGGACCCTGCTGTTCGACCGGAGCGGGCGGTCAGCCGAGTTGACGCCCCATGGCGAACTGCTGTTGCCGCGTGTTCGTGCGTTACTGCATGACGCGGCCCAGTTGCAGCAGGCCATCGGTCAAAGTACTGGTTTGCAAGGGCGTTGCCGGATTGGCTTCGGCGAACTAAGTGGACTGACCTGGCTGCCGAAGCTGGTGCAGAAGGTGGCCGAACTGCATCCTGCGCTGCAGTTGGAGCCGCATACCGACATTGGCCAAGTGCTGGAGCAGCGCATCGTGGATGGCGAACTCGACTGCGTGGTGATCGCAGGCCCCTCATCGCGCAGTACCTTGGCTTTCGAACGCGTAGCGCAGGTGCGATTCGTCTGGGCTGCAAGCGAGGCATTTCTCGTGAAAGCCGGTACCGACTTGCCGCAGCGGCTGGTACGCGAGCAGATGCTGATTGCCCTGCCTGAGGGCTCAGGTGCTACCCGCATTCTGGACGAATGGCTGAGCGGCCAATCGATGAGCGTCGAGCGGCGGCTCAGCTGCAACAGTTGGGGTGCGGTGGTGGGAATGGTGGCCGAAGGCCTAGGCTTCACGTACATGCCCCACGGGTGGGCCGAAGCGCTGCAAGCTCGCGGGATGCTGAGGATTCTGTCTGCAGGCAATGCGTTGACACCCCTGACCTATACCGTGCAGTGGCGGCGCGACGATGTGAGGCCGCTCATCACCGAAATGCGAAAAATCATCAAAAGCGTCATCGACTTTTCCGCCCCCCGCTGCTTGTGCTGAAAAGTGCAGAGTGATCCATCGTGATCTCGGATACGCAGGCGCAACGCGCTTTTGATTCCGAACAGTGCTCGTCGACACTTCGATGCCAGATCCCAATCGCAGCAACATCACCGAAACGGTCAGCGATGCTGGTTCGGAGAATTGCGTTGTCGTCGGCACGATGTGTGCCGGCACACCTTTCGCTGCAAGTGCGGGAGCTGTGAAGGGCTTGCTTCAGGGCGCCGGCGCAGGCAGCGCCTGTCGCCGCTCCTCACAAAATCCCCGTCCCTCCTCTACAAGCCACTCCCGGACCTGCTCCATGGCCGGGCTGGGATGCGCGGTGGTCACAAACGAGTAAGACGCGCGCGACAGCACGCTGCGCTGGAGAACCGGCACCAAACGCCCTGCCTTGATGTCCTGCAATACCAGTGCGGCCCGGCCCATGGCGATGCCCTGGCCGGCCAGGGCGGCGCCCTGAGCGAGTTGCGACAGGTTGAATTGCTGGCCGCCCGCCCACGGCGGGGGCGTGCCCCCCCCTTGGGTAAACCAGTGCTGCCATTCCTCGTACGTGTCGGCGCCATCCCATGCGCTGCCGTCGTGCAAAAGCCAGTCACGCTGCAGGTCCTGGGGGGATGTGATGGGCGGATGCCGCGCCAAAAAATCGGGGCTCGCCACGGGCAGGAGCCACTCATCGAGAAACACCGTTGCGTTCAGATCACGGTAGCCGCCCAAATCGAAACGCACTGCGGCCTCGATACCGTCCCGCACCATGCGGGTGCGGTCCAGTCTGTGGAACTCGCCAAACACCCGCAGGCCCATGCTCGGATACTGGCGGAAAAATTCGCCCAGCCGGGGCGTGAGCCAGCTCATGGCGAACGACGGTGAGCAACTGAGGGTGGCGGTAGCGGTCTCCTGCGGCCGGCGCATCTGCGCCAGGGTGTTTTCGATCGCGGTGAAGCTCTCGCGCAGTACCACAGCCAGCCACTGGCCCTCGGGCGTGGGCACCAGCGCGCGCGGTGTGCGAAGGAACAGCGGACGGTGCAACCAATCTTCGAGGTGCTTGACCTGCTGGCTGACGGCGCCTTGGGTGATGCAAAGTTCGGCAGCGGCCTTGGTGAAGCTTCCATGGCGGGCGGCTGCATCAAAACAGCGCAGCCAGGCGAGCAAGGAGGCGGAGAGGTGGATGTCCATTACTTTTGCTAATGCGTTCGCCACTATAAATGTGTTGTGACAACGGGGTGACGGGCGAAGAATGCGTTGCAGGGGCCCTTTGGAAAGAGGCCCGAAGACCGCGTCCCATTGCTGCCAAAACCCGATATGTCCCATTCAATCGACCATTACCCGCAGGCTGGATTTGCCGCCTTGGCAGTCCGCCTCCGGCAGGCCCAACCGTGCCTGTGGATCAATCCTGAGCGCTTGGCACATCCATCGGCCACGTTGGAGGCACTGGGGCGCAGCATTAGTCTGGATGATACGAAAGCCGCTGCCGCTCGCCTGAAACGTTTCGAGGCATTGCTGGCACAGGTGTTTACGGAATTGGCAGACGCGGAGGGCGTCGTGGAGTCGCCCCTGCTGCCGGCTGCCGCGTTGAAGCCTGTGCGCGGCCTGCAGCCAGGGCAGGGCAACCTGTTCATCAAGGCCGATCACCGCCTGCCCGTGGCGGGCTCCATCAAGGCGCGGGGTGGGATGCATGAGGTGCTGGAGTTCGCCGAACAGCTGGCGCTGAAGCATGGGTTGGTGTCGCAGGGCAGTGACGAACATGCCTACCTTGCGTTGGCCGGCACTGCGGCACGCGAAGTGCTGGGACGCTACCAAGTGGCAGTGGGGTCTACCGGCAATCTGGGGTTGAGCATCGGCGTGGTGGCCTCGGCTCTGGGATTCAAGGCGGCGGTACACATGTCGGCCGACGCCAAGGAATGGAAAAAGGAGCGTCTGCGCCAGCGTGGCGTGCTGGTGGTGGAGCATGCGGGCGACTATGAGCGCGCAGTGGCCGCCGGTCGCTCCCAGGCCGGAGCAGATCCCACGTGCCACTTCGTGGATGACGAGCAGTCGTTCTCGCTGTTGCTGGGGTACAGCACCGGGGCCTTGCATCTGCAAAAGCAGCTGGCAGAGCAGGGCATCGTGGTGGATGCCGGTCACCCCCTCATCGTTTACCTGCCTTGCGGGGTGGGCGGAGCACCTGCGGGCATCACCTTTGGCCTGCGGCAGTTGCTGGGACCCCATGTGCATTGCTTCTTCGCGGAGCCGGTTCAGTCGCCATGTTTCCTGGTGCAGATGCTGGGTGGGCAAGCCGGCTTGGCAAGCGGTTCAGCGCACCCTTCGGTATATGACTGGGGCCTGACAAACCAGACAGAGGCCGATGGGCTGGCCGTGCCGCGCGCTTCGTTGCTGGCGGCTGAATTGATGGCGCCGCTGCTGTCCGGGGTGTTCACGGTGGCGGACGACACCTTGTTCGTCCATTTGGTGCAGGTGCTGGATGCGCTGGGCGAGCGCATCGAGCCCTCTGCAGCGGCAGGCTTCAGCGGCCCCGGCATGCTGACTGGCACCGACGCGGGGCAGGCTTGGCTGCGCAGCACCGGCGTGGGCGAAGTGCTGCCCCAGGCCACCCACCTCGTGTGGACCACTGGTGGGCTCTTGGTGCCCGATGCGCAGTACCAGGGCTTCGTGGAGCGCGGGCGGGCTTTGCTTGCCGCGCGTGACTGACGCGGGGTGCGGCTGCGGCCTTTCTCGGCGTCTCTTTTTTGTTTCTATACCCTTGTTTGACCCTTGGAGCGAATGTCATGAACCGCAAGAAGCTGCTTTTGTCCGCTGTGATCTGTGCCCTGGGCGTGGCTTCGTGGGCCCCTGCCATGGCACAGGAGGCGCCATTCCCCACCAAGCCCATCACGCTGGTGATTCCGTTTCCGCCCGGCGGCGCCACCGACGTGCTGGGCCGGCTGATTGGCAAGAAGATGGGCGATCTGCTCGGGCAAAGCGTGGTCATCGACAACCGCGCCGGGGCGGGCACCACCATTGGGGCTGCTTATGCGGCCAAGGCAACGCCCGACGGCTACACGTTGCTCATGAGTTCAGGCACGACCTTTACCGTGAACCCTGCGGTGCGCCCTAAGCTGCCCTACGACCCGGTCAAAAGCTTCGAGCCCATCGGCATTGCCGGGCGCACCAGTCTGATCCTCTTGGCCAACAAGGACGTGCCGGCGGCTGACGTGAAGCAGTTCGTGGCTTTGGTGAAGGCCGCACCCGACAAATATTCCTATGGTTCCTTTGGCGCGGGCACCACGTCGCAGTTTGCAGGCGAGATGTTCTTTCACGCTGCGGGTTTGAAGATCCAGCACGTGCCCTACAAAGGCAGTGCGCCAGCCATGACGGACCTGATGGGTGGACAGATTCCGTTCACGGTAGACACCGTGTCGGCGGCGCTGCCGCAGCTCAAGGACGGCAAGATCAAGGCCATTGCCGTCACGGCGGGCAAGCGTTCGGCCCTGCTGCCCAAGGTCCCCACGCTGGTGGAAAGCGGATACCCCGGCCTGGAGATGGACACCTGGCTGGCCATGGTGGCGCCGCGCGGGCTGCCGCCCGCCGTCAAGTCGCGGCTGGAGTTGACCCTGGCCCAGGTGGTGTCGGACCCGGAAACCCGCGACAAGATGATCGCCGTGGGATTCGAACCTGCCTATGCTTCGTCCAAAACGGTGGCCGAGTTGATCGACAGGGAACTGCCCCTGATGCGCGCCATTGCCCAGCGAGCAGGCATCACGGCCGATTGAGAGCCACTCCGCGCTGTACTCCCCCGTGCCATCGGGTAGGACGGTGCCAGCGCGGCAGAAAGACTTTGCGCTGCGGCCACTGCTTTGGACTGCCGCAGGTTCGGAGGCTGACGGTGTTTTGCAGACATCATGGATAACGAATGGACACGCACTGCCGGATACGCACTGCCAAATCGACAAGGAGACGAATACCCCATGACCGCCCCCAGCACGCTGGTCGAGTTGACCGCCAACGAACTGCGTCACCGCATCGGCAGCCGAGAGGTATCGCCGGTGGAACTGCTGGACGCCTGCATCGAACGCATCGAGGCGTTGAACCCGTCTGTCAACGCCATCACGGCCACCTGCTACGACCGCGCCCGCGCTGAGGCCAGGGTGGCCGAGGAGGCCGTGCTGCGCGGCGAGCCGTTAGGCCTGCTGCATGGCCTGCCGCTGGGCGTAAAGGATCTGGAAGCCACAGCTGGGCTACTGACCACCTATGGCTCGGAAATCTACCGCGACCATATTCCTGTGCAAGACAACGTGCTGGTGGCGCGCCTGCGAGCCGCAGGCGCCATCGTGGCGGGTAAAACCAACGTTCCCGAAATGGGTGCCGGCGCCAACTCGCGCAACACCGTGTGGGGGGCCACGGGTAACCCGTTCAATCCTGCGCTGAATGCCGGGGGCTCATCGGGCGGCTCGGCTGCGGCGCTTGCCTGCGACATGCTGCCCGTGTGCACAGGCTCGGACACGGGCGGGTCGCTGCGCATTCCCGCCTCCATCTGCGGCGTGGTGGGTTTTCGGCCTTCACCCGGTGTGGTGCCGAGTTCACGCAAGCTGCTGGGCTGGACGCCTATCTCCGTTGTGGGCCCAATGGGCCGCACGGTGGAAGAAGCTTGCCTGCAACTGGCCGCGACGGCGGGAATGTCGGCCGGCGATCCGCTGAGCTACCCGCTGGACCCCACGAGCTTTCAGTTCCCCGAAACGGTGGACCTGGGCCGCCTGCGCGTGGCGATCACGGAGGACTTTGGTGCCTGCGCGGTGGACAACGGCATCCGCGCCGTGTTTCGCACCAAGGTGCAAGCCATGAAGCACTTGTTCGGCACCTGCGACGCGATCGACATGGAACTGGGCGACGTGCACCGCTGCTTCGACGTACTGCGCGCCGAGGCCTTCGTGGCCGGCATGCGCGAAGCCTACCAGCGCGACCCGAACAGCCTGGGGCCCAACACCCGTGCCAACTACGAAATGGGTGCCGCCATGACGCTGCTGGACAGCGCCTGGGCACAGGCCGAGCAAACGCGCATTCTGGCGCGGTTTCAGGCGCTGTTCGAGCAATACGACGTGATCCTGTCCCCTACCACGCCCGTGTCTCCCTTCGCATGGACGCAGCTGTTTGCCAGCCACATCAACGGCGAGCCACAGGCCAATTACTACCGCTGGCTGGCACTGACCTATGTGACCACGCTCACCACACACCCCTCGCTGAGCCTGCCGTGCGGGCTGGACGACGCGGGCATGCCCTTCGGCCTGCAGATCGTGGGGCGCTTTCGGGCAGACCGCCACACGCTGGGCGTGGGCCATGCGATGGAGCAGGCCTTCAAGGGCATCGCCGGGCTTCACCGCCCAAGGCCGGACTTGGCCAAGTTGGTGGCAACCCGTGCGGAGCCCGCACTGACCTCGATCGTGACCGGCGCACCCGATCCGCGCGATGTCCGCAGCCTGCCGCGCGATGACCGAGCGGCCTCGGCGGCGAAGGTGTCTGCGGTGTGATGGGGGAGCGTGAAATCATGCAATCAGTGGACTACATCATCATCGGCGCAGGCATTGCAGGTGCCTCGCTGGCCTGGCAATTGGTCAATCGGGAGGGCGAGAAAGAACGCCCCGGCGTGCTGCTGCTGGAGCGTGAGTCGCAGCCCGGTTATCACACCACAGGGCGTTCCGCGGCGCTTTACATGGCCACCTATGGAACGCCCAATATCCAGGCGCTCACACGAGCAAGCCGCGCCTTCTATGACGCGCCGCCGCCCGAGTTCGGAGCGGACCCCATCCTCTCGCCCCGTGGCGTGGTCTATGTGGCGGGGCCTGACCAACTGGACCTGCTCCAGCAGACTTATGACGAAGCCCGGGCCGCATCGCCCAATGTGGAATGGATGGAAAAGGCAGCACTTCTGGCCCAACTGCCATGCCTGAAGCCCGATGCCGTGGCGGCAGGCATGCACGAGCCCGACGCTGCCGACATCGACGTGCATGCGCTTCACCAGGGCTATCTGCGTGGGCTGCGGCAGCGTGGTGGTCAGGTGCTGACCCATGCCGAGGTAACGGCTCTGCAGCGCCAGGGCGGCGGTTGGCGGGTCACACTGGCAGATGGCCGGCAGCTGCAGGCCGGAAACATCGTCAACGCGGCGGGCGCCTGGGCCGATGTGGTGGCAGGCCTCGCCGGCGTGCCGCCCATCGGATTGGAGCCGCGCAGGCGCACCGCCTTCACCTTCGCCGTGCCCGAGGGCCTGGATGCCACGCACTGGCCGGCCGTGGTGGGCATCGACGAAAGTTTTTACTTCAAGCCCGATGCAGGCCAGTTGCTGGGTTCCCCTGCCAATGCCGACCCCACCCATCCGCACGACGTGGTGCCCGAAGAGCTGGATGTGGCCACCGGCATCTATCACATCGAGGAAATGACGACTTTCCAGATCCGCCGCCCATCCCATACCTGGGCGGGGCTGCGCTCATTTGTGCCGGATGGCGACATGGTCATCGGGTGGGACAACCACGTGCCGGGCTTTTTCTGGCTGGCAGGGCAGGGCGGGTATGGCATTCAGAGTGCTGCTGGCGCGTCGCTGCTTGCTCGGCAATTGCTGCGCGGCGAGCCACTGCCTGAGGAATTGGTGCGTGAGGGCTTGGTGGTGGAAGGGCTATCGCCTGCCCGGCTGTCCGCACGGCAAAGCATTCCGGGCCAGGTGACGTAGCGCTTTCCTGGCCGCGAAGTCAAAAACCATTCCCCGATCACCGATGGGTGTCTGCATCGCGGCCATGGGACATCCATGGCGGCCACGGCGATCGTGACCTTGGGCCTGAGAGGTCAGGTCATTTTGTACAGCTGATGGGACTCGGCCAAATTCTCGAGCTGTGCACCGAACTGCTCCGCATGGCGCCAAAAGCGCCGGTCCAGGCCATCGAGCGCCTGGTTCGCAATTTCATATTCAGGGTGGTCTTCCGATGCCGTGCGCATGAGGTCGAAGCGAGCCACTCGGTTGGCGGGTACTGGTGCGTCACCGAATACCGCAGCCTTTGCCTGTAATAGAAGGTCTAGGGCCACGGTATCCCCGATCTCCTTGAGCGCATCGACGGTTTCGCGGTAGTGGTTACCGCTGGAGTTGGAGAAGAACTGATCGAAGCCTCCGTTGTGGACCTCGCCAGAAAGGACGCTGAGCAAGTAATAAAGCTGGTCGCCATGCGAGAGCGATTCAAAGCCCTCGCCTTTGTACACCCGGTCGACGAGGGCAATCCAATACAGGTGTTCCGGGGATTCTCGATCGGCACGCTCGGCCTCGCGGCGCTGCCGATGTTCCTCGCGACGCTCTTCAATGGAGCGGGTATTACCTCGCACACAAGGCATGCACAGGCCATCGTTGCTTGCTGCCGTATCGGGGTGAATGGAGTCGCCGCATCTGGTGCATGGAAGACGTTGCAAGGTTTGATTCCTGTCTGTGGATCAAGTCGACTGTGCCGTTCGCTTCGATCAAAAATTCGCGTGTGCGCCTGACGTGGATGACTTTGCCTCGCCGTCCGTCCTTCATGCAAGCGCTGAAACAATTTGCTGCAGTACCACCAAGGGCTGACGGTGCACCAGACCAGCATGGGCGTACAAGCTGATCTCGAAGCTCAGAAACCCCCCATAGGTTGGGGTGCCCGTATTGGTTCTCCAGGCTTCGAACGCGCCGATGATGCTCTGCACCGTGCTGGTCGCATTGAATTCAGAGAGTGAGAGGAACATCACCGGAGTCAGGGTTTCAATGGCCGGCGGGGAGCTTGCGACACGGTAGCCATAGGTGGTGCGGACCATGATCTCGCGACCCGTTTCATTGCTGTCGAACAACGCGTTGAACAGTGACGTCAGTGGGTTGGTGGCCACGTCGTTGGTCCAGATGCCGATGGGCAGCGGGGTATCGATGCGGATGAGTGGGATCAGCGGTTCTGAAAACCCCCTCTGCGGGGTTCGGTAGACAAAGGCCGGGCAGGTCAGGGCACCGTCGGTGCCCAGCAATTGCGCATTGCGTATGACGGCCACGGTCGCGTTGGCCCGTTGATAGCGAGCCACGTGCAGACCGGAAAGCGTCCATTGGCACGACACAGGGGTAAAAGCCGGCACATTGGGCACGCCTTCACCCGCAGGAAAGTTGTAGTCACGACTCTGGCCCACCGGCTCTACTCCGATCAGCGGGACGTTCGCGCCGTCTGCGCAGAGGATGGTGATCTCTGGCCATGCTGCGGGTCCATCGGCTTGCAGCCGCTGCAGCGTCAGTTTGCAGTAGGCAGGTTGATTGGTCCCGTCGCCAGCGGCTGTGGTGGCGTGCAGCGTTGCCAGGTATTGATAGCGCTCATGCGGCACACTCGCATCGGTCGAGCCTGGCATGGAGACGCCATGCGCGGCACTTTCGGCGCTGCCGGAAAGGTGTGGCGCCCGATGTCCGTCCATGCGGTGCGTGGCAGGGGGCGAGTCCTGCGAATCATGGCTGGGCCACCAATCCGACCAGAGTGCGCCCACACGTTCGGCCAGGTCGGCGTAGGTATGGAGTGCTGTCACGAGCACCGGGTCCTTCGGCGAAACGCTGGGCACTTGCAGTTGCCCAAGGATGGCCCAAAGGGGTTCCTGCACGGCCGTGTACTGCGCCAGGGCCTGGAACAGCGCGTTGTCACCCCGGTTCCCGAGGTCGGTGGCAACGGGCGGCTGACCGTTGAATTCAATCTCGATGAGGGCTTGGTCTTGTGCTGCGTTGTCATGGGCATGGATGAACACATAAGACCAGTGCAGAGCCTCTGCCAGCGTGGCTGGGTCGGTCGGCCCTTCGGCCTGATGCGAGACCGCGAGCGGCGGGTTGGGGCAGGCGCGCAGCGGCACCGGTATGACCGTCGTGCCCAGCGGCGCGCTGAAGGCCGCGGGTGGGAACCGTTCGAAGTCGCGCAAGAAGCTCAGTCGCTTTGGCGTGCCACTGTCGTTGTCCGAAAGCTCGCCGGCGATCTCCATGTCATGGATGGCATAGTCTGGTTGCAGTGCCACCGCTCGGTGGAAGGCGGGCTGGTCAACATCCAGCGGGAAGGAGACAGTGCCTTTGCGGGTGTTGGCCAGGGCGGTCGCGGCATTTCCCAACTGGCAGATTTTCCACGCGCCTGGATCGTCGGAGACGGAGTCGTGTGCGCCTGCAGCCTGTGGATTGCCCACGTGCCCAGTCCCCCAGAGCCGTGCCATGGACGCGGTGGCTGGGGATGTCACAGCGGCATTGAACTGCAGGATGGCAGCGGTGTCGTAGCCACTCAGCAACTGGTCCTGCAGGCGCTGTTGCAGTGCTTCGCGAGCCGCTTGCCATGCCTCCGAATCGAGGGCACCAATGCTTGTCTCCTGGATCACCAGGACGGGGGAAAGCCCGTTTGCCACGGCGCGGGCCAGAACCTTCTTGGCGGTCATCAGCCGAGCGAGCGCTTCGGGCGCCACTTGTGCAGCGGGCACGGCATAGCGGTCAGTGCAAAGCTGGTCCAATCCCGCCAACCAGATGCGCACCCAGGCCTCCAGGTCAATGCCCTGGTAATCGTTGACAGTGGAGGCACCCCAGCCGCCGGTGGTCTCGTCAATGGATCGGATCTCGACACCAGTCGCGTGCTCCAACGTGTTTGACAGAGGGCGCAGCGCGAAGCTCAGAGGCTGGAGCCCTTCGACGCCAGGCACGCTGGCCTGTGGCGACACCTTTACTTCGGCGATGCCGCCAGGGTCGACGAAAGAGACACCCCATACATCGGCGGGGGCAGTGCCATGCTCCGTGGTCATCTTCAGGCCGATCACAGTGCTCTCGATGGCAACAGCCAACTGGTCCAGCGCGACAGCGTTGCTTTCTTGGCCATCGCCAATGCCGTTGCCCACCGCCGCCACCACGCTGCTGTCCTGCACTGCCGCGCCGGGCGCTTCTGTGGTGCCACGCAACGCCGGTAGTACCTGGTCAGCGTCGCGCTTCAGCGTGACCCAGGTACGCAAAGGAAAAATCGCTGCCGGCAATTGCCAGCCGCCAGTGCCGAAGGCGGCGTTCAGTACCGTATCGACCGGCGGCAGAAGCAATTGCGCGCGGGCTGCCAGAAAAGCGGTGCTCTGATTCGCGCGGACCAAGTCCTCGATGGTGACGTCCATCCCGGCCAATGCGAAGCGGCGGATGATGGCATGGATGCTGTCGCCTTGCGCGGTCTCAATGGTAGGCCCATCGGCGACTTGCGATGGCTTGAGCACGAGGCCTGGCACGATCAGCTTCGGCGTGGCCGCATTGGCGCTGAGCAGTGCTGTCGCAGTCAGGCCATAAGCGGTAGCCAGATCCTTTGGCGTGGTAGGGCTTGCCAAAAAAGCAGGTGGACAAAGTAGCAGCGCGCCAGCGGCCAGTGCTTCGGGGTCGGTGGCGATGGCCGTGGCAAATTCGTCCAGGGTGACGGCTGGGTTGGCGCGCGCGATCAGCGCGTCGAAGCTGTCGCCGGCCTGGGTGGTCAGTGGTTGGCCTGCGACGGTGATGACCTGGCCTGGCGCCAGCGTGGCGGGCATGGAACGGTTGGTTTCGCACAATGCCTGTTCGTCTGTTTGCTCTGTGGCGGGCGCGGCGGCGGACACAAACAGCGCAGCAATGGCGGACAGTGTTTGACCAGTGCGAACGCGGTAGGGAATGCGCAGCGAAAGGGATGTGCCAGGCCATGCCGCCAAGCCGGGCACAGGAAAGTCGCGCGCCGCCAGTCCCGCGTTGTGGCGCAGCAGATCGCCCGGTCCGATGGCATGGGCGTGGGCCAAGGCGCCGAGCGGCTCTGCATCCAGGCCTGTGGTCAGCGTGGTTTTGAGCAAAGGCGCTGAACCTGCAGGGAGCAGATCCACCGTACTGACATTGAGTCTGGCCAGCGCGCCCATGGCAATGCCGGTGGGGTTGTCCGCCAGCGTCCAGCCGGCTTCGATCAGCCTGCGGTCCACTGCCAGCGTGATACTGGGGCGGAACATGCCTGGCTTGTCTGCGTTGGCCAGGGCGATCATGGCCGCTTCAATCGGTACACCTTTGTCTGAAAAGAGGTGCGCGATGTCGTTCAAGCAGGCATCGGCGCCTGGATCGCCTTCGGCCGGAACTTGCACCGCCACGCCTTCGGCTTCGAAGACAAAACCCGGCGCCAGCAGAGCGGGGCGGGCGCAGTTGGCCGCCACCAGGCTGGCCGGAGTCAGGTGCAGCGTGGCGGCGAGTGCCGACAGCGGCAGGCCGCCGTTGGGTTGTGTCCGGTCGGTGGTCGGAATCGCCAACTCGATGCCGGGGTTCAGCGGCAGTGAGATGTTGTTCGGGGCGGTCATCACGGCAGCAGGGTCCAGGTCCTCGGCCACCAGCGCTGCCACGGTGCCACCGGCCACGAAAGCGGCATAGCTGGGCATCCACAGGCCCTCAGGTGGTAGGTGCACCAGGGTGCCAATCGTGCGGTCTCGAGCGGTCAAGCCCATCGCCTGCCAATCCACACCGTAGTGCGCAGAGACATCGGCCGGCGTGGCTGCTGCGACGGGGTCGGCCATGGCCACGCCCAGCGTTGCAGCCGCTTGGCTGAATGCGTGGCACGCTGCGGCATGGGCGCGCAGCGGCGGGATTTCCACCGGCATTTGGATCGGCGTGCCGCCAGCCGGCTGGTTCAGCGAGGTGGCGAGGGTCAGTTGCATGTCCAGCTGTGCCAACTGCCACATGATGGCTTCGAAGCGGGTTGCGACTTCGCTGGCTGTGGCTGCCGCCGCATCACCCGCCGCTGTGGGTGCGGGCAGCAGGCCTTCGGGATGCATGGCGATGTTCACCGCCAATGTGGCGCCCGTGGTCTCGGCACTGGCAGGCAAAAAACGCCAGGCCATGGTGGTGCCTGGCCAGGATGCGATGCCCAGCACGGCATCGCTGTAGCCGACCGACGTGTTGTCGGTGTCGGCCTTTGCATCGCTTGATAGGGCGCTGGCTTGGGAGGGAGGGGATGGAGAGTTCACTGCGGCGCTCATGGTCGCGCGTCCCCTGGCGCTGTCAGGCTGGCCGAGACGGCCGGTGCAACTGCCTCGGGCGCAGTGCTGCTGCGGAATATATCTTGGAAGCTCCGCGCCGCTGCTGGCCATGGGTGGCGCGCGGGACTCGGCACCAAGATGCCTGCCCGGCCAACCTTCAGCAAGCCCCTGTCACCAAGCCGTCTCTTGACCCTGCAGCGCACGCCGGGCCATCAGGAAGGTGGCTGCATTCCAACTCTGCCCGGCCATACCGAGCGGCGCCAGCGTGCGGCCGTGGAACCACTCGGTGAAGCGCCAATTGTCGAGTTCGTTCGTGCGCGCCAGCTTGACCAGTTCGGCCCAGCCTTCTGCTTGCAGGCCCACCTTCGTCAGTGCCATGACCCAGAAAGCACCGACGAAGGGCCAGATACCTCCGTTGTGGTATTGGTGTGCAAGGTTCTGTCGATGCCGTCCCATGTAGGCTCGCCAGAGATCGTGCTGTTCCGACAGGGGATGCAGCACCACCCGCACCGGATAAGGATCGCTGGCCCGCGCGGCCCCGATCGCGTTCGTGATGCTGTGCGACATGGCCTCGTCGGCCAGGCCGCATTGGATGGCCAGCAAATTGCCGAACACATCGCCCTCGTCCCCCACGACCGCCAGATTCACGAAGCTCAGGTAGAGCCCACGGTCACGCCGGCCACGGCGCGCGTAGTGCTGGAGCAGGCGGGCGCGGTGGTACTGGTGAAGATCGCGCTGGAACGGATTGAAGAGATGGTTGAAATGGTGCTGCGTCTCGTCCGCATGGCACAGCGCGAAACGGCGCTTGACGTCGAACCACAGTGCATTGGTATAGAGCACATATCCCGAGCGCGGCATGATGTCCGCCCAGTCGCTTGCCTCGTTCTGCTGCAACAGTCGAAAGTGCTGGTGCTCTTGCGCCAGCAGCCATCCGAGCGCGCGGTCGACTTCGCTGGCCCAGTGGTCGGTCCCAACCTCGCCGTGCCGTCGCACGTGGTCCACCGCGATCAACCACCACAACGTGGCGTCGATGCAGCCCAGGTACCAGAAGTCCGCATCATGGCCTTCCGGGTCCACATACTTTGGGATCTGCCCGTTGGGAGCCTGCTTCGCCGCCAGCGCATCCAGGCTGGCCACCGCGCCTTGTTCGAGGGCCGGCACCCCGCTGCCGCACATGGCCATCACGCAAATGGCCGCATCCCGCCCGAAGATGCGCGTGTAGCGTCGCGCCTCCGCAGCTGCGGTGCGGCTTGCCGCCAAAATGCCATGCTGGGTGAGATTGCTCTCCAGCAGCGTCAGCGCAGCTTCCGAGCAGGTGTCAATCAAGGCGAGCGAGGACGTATCAAGGGTATGGTCGGACATGGGCAGTTCAGATGCCAAAGTGAACGATGCGTGGATTTTGCCGATCGTGGCGAGCGCTGACCATTTCTCCTTTTGTGCAGCACCTCGCTGGCAAATCAACGGTAACGACAACCCATCCTATGCCAAACCAATCGAAGCGGGCGAATAACCACGATGGATTCGTTCTTGTGCGCGGCGCACGGGAGCACAACCTGAAGAATGTGGATGTCGAGATTCCCCGCAATGCCATCGTGGTGTTCACGGGCGTCTCGGGCTCCGGTAAGTCTTCGCTGGCTTTTGGCACCATCTATGCGGAGGCGCAGCGCCGGTATTTTGAGTCGGTGGCGCCCTATGCGCGTCGTTTGATCGATCAGGTGGGCGTGCCTCAGGTCGATGCCATCGAGGGTTTGCCGCCCGCTGTGGCCCTGCAGCAGCAACGGGGCACGCCCACCGCACGATCATCCGTGGGCAGCGTGACCACTATTTCCAGCCTGGTGCGCATGCTGTACTCCCGCGCTGGAACCTACCCACTCCGGCAGCCCATGCTGTACGCGGAAGACTTTTCGCCCAACACCCCACAGGGCGCTTGTCCGCACTGCCACGGCTTGGGCCGCATCTACGAGGTAACCGAGGCCTCGATGGTGCCCGACGATTCACTCACCCTGCGCGAGCGGGCCGTGGCGGCTTGGCCCAGCGCCTGGCAAGGGCAGAACCTGCGCGATATCCTGACCACGCTGGGGCACGACATTGATGTGCCTTGGCGAGATCTGCCGCGCAAGACGCGAGACTGGATTCTCTTCACCGACGAGCAGCCGACAGTCCCTGTGTACGCAGGCTTCACGATGGAAGAGGTACGCCGGGCGCGACGCGCCAAGCAGCAGCCCAGCTACATGGGCACCTTCACCGGCGCTCGCCGCTACGTGATGCAGACTTTCGCCACCAGCCAGAGCGCCATGATGAAGCGCAAGGTGGCCCAGTTCATGGTGGGCACGCCCTGTCCCGTGTGCCATGGAAAACGTCTCAAGCCGGAGGCCTTGTCCGTCACTTTTTGCGGGCTGGACATCGGCGACCTCACACACCTGTCCCTGTCCGCATTGGCCGATGTACTTGGCCCGGTGGCCAAGGGTTTGCCGTCCATTGGGCCCTCGGAAAGTGCGAGCGCCAGCTTGTCGAAAGCGGCTCGCATGCGTGCGGCCGCACAGCGCGAAGCGGCAGGAGCGTCGGGCCACGCGAGCGCGCCCGACATCCGCCGTACGCCCACCCTGTCGGCGGAAAAGCAATTGGCCGCTCAGCGCATTGCGCAGGAGCTACTGGCCCGTGTTCGGGCGTTGACGGACCTCGGACTGGGCTATCTATCGCTCGACCGCGCCACCCCCACCCTGTCGCCTGGCGAGTTGCAGCGGTTGCGCTTGGCGACCCAGCTCGCATCGCAACTCTTCGGGGTCGTTTACGTGCTGGACGAGCCTTCTGCCGGCCTGCATCCCGCCGACAGCGAATCGTTGCTCACGGCGCTGGAGCGTCTGAAAGCCGCCGGCAACTCCATCTTCGTGGTGGAACACGACATCGCCACCATGCGCCGTGCCGACTGGCTGGTGGATGTGGGGCCGGCCGCCGGAGAACAAGGTGGCCAAGTGCTTTACAGTGGCCCGCCGCAAGGATTGGCCGGCGTGCTGCAATCCCAGACACGCCGGTATCTGTTCGCAGACGTTGCACGTGATCGCCGCGTCCAGCGAACACCGCAAGCCTGGCTGACATTGGAGGGTGTGCATCGCCACAATTTGCGTGGGGTGGATGCGGCTTTCCCCATCGGCTGCCTGACTGCCGTAACCGGTGTTTCAGGGTCAGGCAAGTCAAGTCTGGTCAGCCAAGCGCTTCTGGAACTGGTCAGCGCCCATCTGGGGCAGCCCATGCCGGCGCCGGAGGACGGTGGCATGCCGGAGGGGCCGCCCGATGCGGCTGCCGGCGATGATGATCCGGGCGCTACTCTTGAGCTGGGTGGGGCCATTCCCATCGTGGGCCGACTGGGTGGTGCAACCGATCAGGTGCGCAGGCTGGTGCGGGTGGACCAGAAACCCATTGGACGCACCCCCCGCTCCAATTTGGCCACATACACGGGCCTTTTCGATGCCGTTCGAAAGTTGTTTGCGGCCACACCTGCTGCACGAAAGAAGCGGTACGACGCAGGTCGTTTTTCGTTCAATGTTGCGAAAGGGCGGTGCCCCACCTGCGAGGGTGAAGGTTTCGTCAGCGTGGAGTTGCTCTTTCTGCCCAGTGTCTATGCACCTTGCCTTACTTGCCACGGAACACGCTATAATCCCCAGACATTGGCCATTACCTGGAACGGACTGTCGATTGCCGACGTGCTGGCACTTACCGTGGACGCAGCATGCGAAACCTTCGTGGACGAACCCAGTGTGTTCCGGTCTTTGCAAGTCCTGCGCGACATCGGTCTCGGCTACCTGCGCCTTGGTCAGCCCGCCACGGAACTGTCGGGTGGCGAAGCACAGCGCATCAAGCTCGCCACCGAATTGCAGCGCACGCAACGCGGGCACACGCTGTATGTGCTGGACGAGCCGACCACCGGTTTGCATCCGGCCGATGTGGACCGCCTGCTGTCCCAGTTGGATGTTCTCGTGCAGTCAGGCAACACGGTGGTAGTGGTTGAGCACGACATGCATTTCGTCGCCTCCAGCGATTGGGTGATCGACATCGGTCCGGGGGCAGGGGCCCAGGGCGGGCGCATCGTGGCGAGCGGGACTCCGGCGGAGGTGGCACGCTGCGCAGAGTCTCGCACCGCCGCCTATCTGAAAGCGGTGTTGGGAGCGATCACAACTGAAGCCTAAGCCCAGCAGGAACCCATGAGCTACGGCAGGATGGACCGCCCTGCTTAACCGCGTGATGGGGTGTTTGTGCTACCTGTCGTCTTGCGAGACTGGTATTTTTTCCAGAGATAGCCAGCGACAGCCATGAGAATCATTTTTCGCATCTGAAGACTCCGTTTGATGAAGTCCAGAGCTTCCTTGGGTTGTCAGTCGCGCCTTGTAGGAAGTCCGGGCGAGGCCATGTCGTCTTCTGCGGAATGCCCTGATCCTTGTCCGAAGGGGTGACAGAGGGGTTGGGCTTGCCGAGCCCATTCGCGGCAGCAGAGTGAGCGCGCTGGCTGGGGGCTTCCCATCAACGCTGCTGCGCTGAATCCAGCAGCCAGCTCCTAAAGGTCTGCAGGGTCGGTGATTGCACCGACTCTTCCGGATAAACCAGATAGTAGCCCTTGGGGCTGCGCCATGTGCGCGAAGACAGGCGCACAAGCCGCGTGGCCTGCACCATGTCGTCGGCCATGTAGTCCGGCAGCAAGACCACGCCCAGGCCCGCCACGGCGGCATTCAGTGCCATGGACATGATCTCGAATCGGGGGCCGGCGCGGCCGGGGTCAGCGTCGATTTGCTCTGCCAGAAACCACTGCTCCCACGCATCCGGCAGTGTGTGGTGATGCAGCAGCCCCGAACCGGGCGTTGCTGCCCCGATCTGCGCGCCGTGGCGCGCCACCCAGGCGGGGGCGGCATAGGGTGCGAGGTCCAGTGCCGCCACGAAGTCGCAGCACAGGCCGGCGCGCTGGCCATCGCCGAATTCCAGGGAAGCATCGATGGTGCCAGTCTTGAAGTCGGCGGGGCCCACGCGTGTGCTCAAGCTCAGCGCAATTTCTCCATGCGCCCGGGTGAATGCAGGCAGACGGGGGATGAGCCAATACGCACCGATCGAAGCGCCCACCGACAAAGCCAACCCGCCGCCGCGCCCTTTGAACGCCATCACATTGACCGTGGCCCGCTCCAGGCGCTGAAGCAATGGCGCGATCTCCTCGAGGTAGTAACGTCCGGCATCGGTGGTGATCAGCGATTCGCGCCGCCGAACGAACAGACGCACGTCAAGCCGTGATTCCAAGGCCTGTATCTGCCGGCTCACCGCGCCCTGGGTGAGGTGCAATTCCTGGGCTGCGGCAGTGAACGAGCCGAGGCGCGCGCTGGCCTCCAGGCACAGCAGGGACATGGTGGATGGAGCACGGTACATGAAGGGAAACCATGAGCAATGAACATGCCGGCAGCAAGATGCACCGGGAAGGGTTCGAAGATCACCGCAATAGTGCATGAGAAAAAGACATGGTATCCCCAGCAAACATGGTTTGTGCCAAGCCAGATCGATTTCTAGCATTCATGCGGTTGAATCCAACGAACTGAAGGAATGCACCGATGAACGCTCCGCTCCGCCCCGCATCCCTGTCGCGCCGCCGCTGGCTGCAGACGGTCTCTCTCACCCCCTCCGTCGCACTGTTGCCGGATTCGACCCGGGCGGCGCCAGGGTATCCCGATCGTCCCATTCGCCTGGTCGTGCCATCGGCCGCAGGCGGTTCTCCGGATGCCGTCTGCCGCATCCTGACGAACGAGTTGCCCAAAGCACTGGGCCAGCCCTTCGTGGTGGACAACAAGCCCGGTGCCAGCGGCAACATCGGCATGGCCGACGTGTTTCGTGCCCCTGCAGACGGCTATACGCTGGGCTATGCCAACGTGGGCACCCTGGCCATCAACAAGGCCCTGTATTCCAAGCTTCCTTACGACCCTGACGCTCTGGTTTCCATCGGTTTGATCGGCTTCGTGCAGAACGCGCTGGTGGTGCGCAAAGACCTGCCCGTGCAGAGCGTGAAGGACCTCATCGCGCTTGCGCGCGCCAAGCCCGGGGAGTTGACGGTGGCTTCGGGCGGCAGCGGTACCACGGGGCACCTGAGCGGCGAGTTGTTCAAGGCATCGACCCAGGTGTCGATGACGCACATCCCCTACAAGGGCAGCCCGCAGGCCATCACTGACCTGATGGGCGGCGTGGTGGACCTGATGTTCGACAACCTCAGCTCCATTCTTCCGCACATCCAGTCGGGCCGGGTGCGCGTGCTGGCCGTGACAGGCGCCGCGCGCAGTCCGCAACTGCCGCAGGTGCCCACCGTGGCAGAGGCCGGCGTGCAGGGTTACGAGACCGTGGGCTGGGGTGGCATCGTCGCCCCGCCTGGCACGCCCAGCGCGATTGCCGCCCAGCTCAACAAGGCCCTCAATGACGCTCTTCGCCTGCCCCCCGTGCAAGAGAAATACGCGGCCCTCGGCTTCGAACTGACGCCTGGTCCTCCAGAGCGCCTGATCGAGCGGGCGCGAAAGGAATCACCGATGTGGGCAGACGTCGTCAAGCGCTCTGGTGCCCAGGTGGGGTGAGGCAGGCCATGTTGGATCTCCTCATTTTCGGAGGCACCGTCGTGGACGGCAGCGGAGCGGCTCGTCGGCAGGCCGACGTCGGCATTGCAGGCGGGCGCATTCTCGCCGTGGGCGACCTCTCAGCGCAGCCTGCCCGCCAACGCCACGACGCTGTCGGGCGCATCGTGTGCCCAGGCTTCATCGACGTCCATACCCATGATGATCGGTTGTTGCTCACATCACCGGCCGGTCCCCATCCCAAGCTCACGCAAGGCGTGACCACAGTGGTCACCGGAAATTGCGGGATCAGCCTGGCGCCGCTTCTGAGCAATGAGACACCGCCAGCACCACTGGACCTGCTTGGCGCGGACGACTGGCGGTATGACCGGTTCGGTGACTACCTCGATGCACTGGAGGCCGCGGGGCCGGCGCTGAACGCGGCATGCCTGGTGGGGCACTCCACTTTGCGGGTGCGCCACGTGCCGGACCTGCGCCGACCGGCCACCGCGCCCGAAGCTGAGCGCATGGCCAGGGATCTGGCTGACGCATTGGATTCGGGCGCTTTCGGCCTGTCCACCGGGCTCTACTACCCTCCCGCCCGGGCCGCCACGGCAGAAGAGGTGATTGCGGTGGGCGCCCCGCTTTCGGCGGCGCAGGGCCTGATCACGATGCATATTCGCGACGAGGCCGATGCCATTGATGATGCATTGCGCGAAGCCTTGCACATTGGCCAGGCGCTGGGGGTGAGCACTGTGCTGTCGCATCACAAGTTGATTGGCCAACGCAACCATGGGCGCTCGGTGAACACCTTGGCCATGGTGGACACTGCCGCGCTGTCGCAGCCCGTTTGCATGGACTGCTATCCCTACAACGCTTCGTCCACCATGCTGCTGGCCAGCCGCGTCGGGCAGTCCCGAGAGGTCTTGGTGACTTGGTCTGTTGGCGACCCATCGGCGGCTGGGAAATCGCTGTTTGCACTGGCGCGTGAACGGGGCTGTTCTCCCGAATCCTTGGTGGAGCCTTTGTCTCCCGCCGGCGCGGTGTACTTTGCCATGCATGAAGACGATGTGCGCCGCATCCTCGGACACCCTTTGACGATGGTCGGCTCGGACGGACTGGCCCACGATGCGGTGCCGCATCCTCGTCTGTGGGGAACATTCCCCCGGGTTCTAGGGCATTACGCGCGCGACCAGCGCCTGTTCTCCCTCGAAACGGCGGTGCACAAGATGACCGGGTTGAGCGCGCGCCGCTTCGGGCTGCGCGACCGGGGGTTGATCGCCCAGGACCATGCGGCGGACATCGTGGTGTTCGATGAGACGTGCATCGCGGACCGTGCCACGTTCGAACAGCCCACCGCTCCCAGCGCAGGCATCGATGCAGTGTTCATCAATGGCCAATTGGCCTGTGCACATGGCCATACCGTCAATGCGCATGCCGGTCAGGTGTTGCGGCGACAGCGCTCGTTCTGATTCCCGACGCTAGGAGGTCACGCTTTGGCGGGCATGCCAGACGCATCTGGGCGATCTGTCGGCCGAAGCCGAGATGGCGAGGCGACGTTGCCTCATTGTTGGCCGAAGTGCTTTTGTCGATCTGGCTGGGCAAGTTTCCTATTTCTATCAAATTGCCAAGAGGTGAATAAATCAGCTTCTTCAGTAATTTACTTCTGTTGAGGGATTATGAAAAGTTTTCCTCTAGTTGTTGATAAAAAAGTCTTTGTAGGTATGTAAATCAAGGATCTCAAATATTTATCGATACTGCATGTAAAAAATACTTTGGGTTTTGAAGCATTGATTGCGCGCAGAAGGGAATCTGCCTACTTCTTGGGAGCGCTGATGGACTATGTTCAGGTTCGGGGTGACCAAACGAATGGTGATTGCTCATCATCTTTTTCTATTGGTAATTATTTTTTGTGGAATTGCTGCTGAGTGTTTTATTCATTGTTTGAATAATAAGGGTAAACCCTTGTATTGCGAGAGCGCTTACCTAAGGAAGCTCTGCACAAAACACGCACGAACGTGCTGATGCCTTGAGCCAGTTGGAACGCGATGGGCCAACCCCTGATTTATCTCAGCTCCGGTGCCTGTGGCACGAACTGGCGGCCTGAATGGCC
>NZ_BQXK01000035.1:0-21913 GCF_030158995.1 Acidovorax sp. SUPP2825
TCTTGTGTTGGCGCGAGGCCTCAGCGAACAGGTCGAACTTCAGGGCGCTACGGGGAGTGATCATGGCAAAGGATGGAGCACGCGTTCTCGATCAACAAGGGACCGGATGGGTTTTGAGAGGTTCCCGTTAATGATGCTGATATTTTGTTTTGCGCCTCGCTGATTGCGGATGATGTATTTGTAAGATAGCTGTTTGCCATTTCTTGTAATGCTTGATCGAATAGTCGGTCGAATGGATGTGCGTGCTTCGTAGGTTTTATAGATCCATTTGGAGGATGCGGCGTCTTGAAAGGAGAGTCGCCACACGTTTTTGTGTGGGTCAAATATTGCATTGTCTTGGGCGTGCGCTAAGCCAACAAAGATTAATTGGGCTAATAACGGTGTCCGAAAAAATTTAATTACTTTCATTGCATATTCCAGAGACTATGCCCTTATTCAACGCCCTGAATCCATCTGGTCCATCACGTAACGCAGGTCGAACATCAGCGCTCTGGCCGCTAGGCGATCAAATGCGGGAGTGGGCGTGGTGCTGCGTTGTGCAGGTGTACGTGGTACCGCGACCGAGGCTTGTGCGTCATCGTCTTCGCCGGCCTTGGCATCCGCCAGATCGCGATGAGGATCGGTGCATTCCTTACGCATCGCCGCTACAGCTGCACGCGCTGTTGGCTTGTTGTTCATTTCCAATGCGGGAATCAAAACGTCGAACTGGCGGTTGAGTCTGGTTAGCACATCGGCATTGATGTGCTCGTATTTCACCCAGGACTGAACGTGTGTTTTTAGCCTGCGAGCCAGTTCCGCCCCACTATATGGCGTCGGCACTGGAATCACTGGCGCCAGAACGGGGACCAGGACGTAATCCAAATCTTGAATTTCGTCGATCTTCTGACTCCAGTAGGGTGTATCAGGCAGGTTATCCAGTCCCCAAGGCTCCGGGGTGGCCCCCGTCAGCTTTGCACGTGCCATGCCGGGCAGTTCTACACGGGTCACGACAAAGCCATCTTGTGTTTTTCCTGGAGAAATACCATCCGGATCAGTATCTTTCAAGCCAGGAGTCCAGACGAAACTGGTCTGACCCACATTCTCGTCAACGCGCAAGTTACCGCTCCAGCCTGTGGGCGCCTTGATTATTTTGGTTTCAAAATTTCTTTTGGAAATTAATTGATTCCAGTATTGCTGTGTCCATCTGTCATTTTCTGTTTTTGCGTTTGCCGTCACCGCTGGTAAATTTGGTATTGCATATACCAGTGGGATCCCCCAAATCCGGAAGAGATCGATTGCCTGTTTTGCTTCGCGGCTGTTGCTTAGTCGATAACGGTATATATACTCTGATCCGCTAGCTTGTATGGCAGACTTGATGCCTGGTTTGATCGCATTCTGTTGAATGTAGGTCTTATTCACCCACTGCGAAGTTTCTGGGTCTTGGTAGTAGAGCTTCCATGCGTTTTTCTGTGCGTCGAAGACGGCGCTGTCTTGGGCATGGGCCAAACCCAAGCACAGCAAGGGAACTGCTAGCATAGGTCGAACGAAAAGGGCAAATTTCATGGTTCAGTGCTCCGATTTGAAGCAGGCCTTCTGCTTCTCTAGAAATATATGGAAGTGCGGTGCCGACGCGTAGTGATGAAGTATTGAAAAAGGAACTTCAGCTGCATTGGCTTCACAAAATTTTTTGTAGAGATTATTTTGCTTGTCGATAGAAACAGGATTTCTTGCGCGGGTGAAAGAAATGTCTATTTCACGACCTTCTCGATGCCCCGCATGTGGTCCGCGCCAGTTGGACGTGATGTCATAGCGGCCACCCCAAAATAGGCTCGCATCGTTCAATGCCACAGTGCCCCAACCTTCGGCAGCAAAAGAGCCAATCAAACCGAGCAGATTTTGCAACGATTGTTGTGTCAAATAGTACTGATTGTGGTGATACCGCCCATTGCCTTGGTGGGTTTTATCCACACTGGTCAATGCATAAACGAAAGTCCCATCTGCATTCTGGGGTGGATTCGGAGAAATGGGCAGCAGGTCTGGCACCCTGACCTGTATCTCTTTGGAAACCGGGCTGTTGGAGCAAACGGCGCAAGCGACTTGGATCGTATGAATCCCCGCCACTTCGGGGGCTTTGAAGACGATTTTGACTTCGCCATTGGCATCCGTGACGCCCTGCGTTGCGCTCAACAAGCCTTTGGGCCGGGCCACGTCGTGGTGTTCATGCCCGCCGGAATTGGGGGTGACATCGACCGAAAAGCCGAGCGCCACACCGGACTTGGCGGCGGTGCTGTTGGTGACCTTGGCAATCAAGGTGATTTCGGAAGAACCGCCCTTGGCGGCGGGGCGCGTTTCCGATGCTCCCGACAAAGCGACCAAGGTGGGAAATTGCTGGTAGTAGCACTTATTGATGGCCGCCCAGTAGGGGCCTTCCGTGCCCATTTCCCGGCAGGTATATCCCGTACCAGCCGTCGGTGATGGACTCAATTGGCCATTCCCGCCAATGGTGCAGGCTTCCTGGATGGAGGGGTAGCAACTTCTGCCATCCGATCCCCAACTCCCAACCGTCCACCCTTGCACCGTGATCTGTGCCTGCACCGTGGGAGCCGCCATTGCCGCCAGCACCAAAGATAGCGCGCGTCGATGGATTATTTTGCTCAAAGTTAACTTTCGGAAAAGTCCCGAAAGTTACCACGACTTGAAGTGATTCGTGCAGCTTATTTGCAACGTTGTAGCCGCGCGCGCAGATTCTCCAGGCTTTTCTTTGCGACCAGATGCAGGCGCCCTGTCAACAGGCCGGCAATCGAACATGCTGCAATTTCTGCAAACCTCTTCCCTGCCGTTGAAAAAGAAAAATTGCGACACCGTCTTGAGCGCTTTGGTGACGGCAGACTTTTTCATTCGCTTCCAGCCGTATGGCGCAGGGCAATTCAAAACCAAACGCTAATTTTTTAGTAACGATACGCCGGCATCTTTATTGTGCTGGAGGTTCTTTCCTATCGACATCCCCCCTGATTCATACCTCCTCCCTTCGTGTCGTCCGGTGACTGGGGGATCGGCTGCGTCACAGCACGCCAGCGAACATCGCTGCATCCACGTTGCCGCCCGTGAGCGCCAGCCCGACGGGCAGGCCGGCGAGCGAGCCGCGTTCCTGCATCGCGGCGGCGAACGCGGCGGCGCCCGCGCCTTCGGCGACGTTGTGCGTGTCGGTGAACAGGGCGCGCATGGCGGCGGCCACTTCGGCGTCGGTCACCTTCACCACGTGGTCCAGGTGCGGCGCCAGGATGGCGAGCGCGGCCGGATCGGCCACGCGGCAGGCCATGCCGTCCGCCAGCTGCGTGGTGACGGGCGCCTCGACCACGTGGCCGGCGGCGATGGAGTCGGCATACGTGGTGGCATGGGCGCTGACCACGCCGACGATGCGCACGCCGTGGCCCAGCGCGCGCTTGGCCGCGATGGCCGAGCACGCCCCCGACCCCTGGCCGATGGGCACATAGGCCACCGCCAGCTGCGGCACCGCGCGCAGGAATTCCCACCAGTACGTGGCGACGCCGCGCAGCAGGTCGGCATGGAAGCTGGGGACCATGTGCGCGCCGCGGTCGGCCGCCAGTTGGATGGCGTGTTCGCGCGCTTCCTGGAAGTCGTCGCCATGCTCGATCAAGGTGACGCCCAGGGCGCGCATGGCGGCGTTCTTTTCCACCGAGTTGCCACGCGGCACGACGATGGTGCAGGCCACGCCGTGGCGGCGCGCGGCCCAGCCCATACTCTGCCCGTGGTTGCCGCGCGTGGCGCTGACCACCTCGCGCGGCAGCGCGCCGCGCCGGGCGAGCTGGTCGAAGTATGTGAGCCCGCCGCGGATCTTGAACGCGCCCACGGGCGTGTGGTTCTCGTGCTTGAGCCAGCATTCGGTGCCCAGCCGCTCGCTCAGCAGCGCCCAGCGGTACTGGGGCGTGGGGGCGAAGTCCGCGTAGACCACCTGTGCGGCTGCCTCGATGTCGGCGAGCGTGGGGAGTGCGGCCATGGCGTGCAAACCGGCGCTGTCCGTGGCGGGTGCCGATGCGGGAGCGAAGGCGTCGATGGCGGTGGTGGGGGCGTTCATGCGGTGGCTTTCTTTTCGGACAGGATGCGAAGCGCGAGCAGGCCTGCGCGCGGCCCCTGCGTGAGGCTGCGGGACACGCAATAGACCCTGTTGGGCCCGGGCGTGAGCACGAGCACCAGCGCGGCGAACTCGAACAGCAGGATTTCCTGGAAGGTGAGGAGGAGCATTAGGCGGGCTCCTTCGATGCGAGGGTGACGGGGCCGCGGGGCGTGGCCAGCACGGCCTGCAGGCACGGCGCGGCCCCGGGCGACACAGTCACCTGCGTGCCCAGGCCGAGGGCGGCGCAGGCGCTGGCCAGCGCGGGCGCCTCGGGGTGCTCCAGCCGCAGCGACTGCAGCTGCACGCCGCTGGCGGCGGGCAGGCTGTAGCAGGGATGGCGCTCGCCCCACTGGATCAGCGTGGGCAGGCAGCCGCCCAGCAGGCGCTGGCCGTCCGGCCGCAGGGTGATCTGCCACTGCAGCAGCCCCAGCGGCGTGGGGCGGCTGGCGGTGGCGACCTCGCCCCGGTCCAGCCCGCGCGCGGCCAGCGCCGCATGGGCGGCGGCCACGTCGCGCACCGAGGCCACCCAGTGGATGAGCTGCGGACCGTCGCGCGCCACACGCGCCTGCAGCGCGGGGTCGTCCATGTCGAACCAGCGCCGCGTGCCCGCCGCCGGCCCGGGGGCGGCGGGGTTCATGGCGATGATTTCCAGGTAGGTGCGCGGGTGCGCCGGGCCGCTGAGGTTGAGCAGGCGGTTGTGCGTGCCCATGAGCGGGTGTTCGCCCCCCATGGCCGGCACCACGCCCAGCGTGCGGCGGCACCAGTCCACGCCGCTGTCCAGGCGGTCGGCCATCACCACGAGATGGTCGATGCAGGCGTCGGGCAGGTTCACAGCCGCACCTCGCCGTTCACGCAGGTGACCGAACCGCCGCCGATCCAGATGCGCTCGCCGTCCTGGTGCACGTGCACGCGCCCGGCGCGGCCCATTGCCGTGCCCTGGCTGGCGACGTAGCTGGGCGGTGCCAGGTGCGCGCCGATGAGCCACTGCGCCAGGGCGGCGTTGAGACTGCCCGTCACCGGGTCTTCGGCCAGGCCGTTGTTGCCCGGAAAGAACGCCCGCACCTCGAAGGCGATGCCCTCGTCGGCATGCGCGCCGACCACGCCCACCTTGCCGCGCGGCCCCACCACGCCGATGTCCAGCTGGCCGAGGACGGCGCTGTCGGGCTGCAGGGCCAGGACCTGTTCGGCGCTGGCGAGCATCACGCCGCGCCAGTTCGGGCCGTTGTCGCACCAGGCATGCGCCACGATGTCGCTGCGCTCGATGCGCAGGCCGCGCGCGATCAGGGCCACGTCCTCTTCGGCCAGCGGCCCGCTCTTGAGCAGCGGCGGCGCGGCGAAGGCCAGCCGGTCGCCGTCGCGGCGCAGCGTGATCAGGCCCAGCGCGCATTCCTGCACCACCTCGCCCTCGGTGCGCGGCTGGCCGCCCGCCTCCAGCCAGGCGTGGCAGCTGCCCAGCGTGGGGTGCCCCGCGAACGGCAGCTCGCGGCCCGGGCAGAAGATGCGCACGCGGTAGTCGGCGCCGGCGGCCCGGCCGGCCTCGGTGGGCGGCAGCAGGAAGGTGGCCTCGGACAGGTTGGTCCAGTTGGTGAAGTGCTGCATCTGCTCGGTGGACAGGTCCGAGCCGTCGAGCACCACAGCCAGCGGGTTGCCCAGGTAGGGCTGCTGGGTGAACACATCGACTTGCTTGAAAGGGCGTTGGCGCATGGTGTGGGCCTCTTTGCGGGGAAGGAAAGGCCGGCCGGTTGGCCGGGGGTGATTGAAAACGGGGTGGAAGCGGGTCGGCAGGCCGGTGTTTCGGGCCGCGCGCCCATGCGGCGGCGCGGCGCGGCTGGCGCCGGGACCCATCGACCATTCAAAAAAGGGGGCGGCGCGTCAGCCGGTGGGGATCTGGCGCGGCGGTGCGGTGGCGGGCGGGGCGCAACTCATAGGCGGGCGGTTCCCTCGATGCAGGTGAGGCTGCGGCCGCCGACCCAGACCTGGCCCTGCGCGTCCTGGCGGATGTGCACGCGGCCGGCCCGGCCCAGGCTCTCGCCCTGGGCCACGAGGTAGCTGTGCGGCGCGCGGCCTTCGGCGATGAGCCACTGCGCGAAGCTCGCGTTCAGGCTGCCCGTGACCGGGTCTTCGGGGTTGCCCATGGGCGCGGCGAAGGCGCGCACCACCACGCCGGGCTGCGTGGCATCGTGGGCGTCGGCGCCGACGTGGATCACGCCGACATCCTGGCCCAGGTCCTTGAGCCGGGCGTGGTCGGGCCGCAGGCGGTGCACCGTCTCGGCGCTGTCGAGCACCAGGCCCAGCCAGCGCGGGCCGTTGTCCAGCAGCTGGGCAGCCTCGATCTGCTGCGGCCGGATGCCCAGGGCCCCGGCGATCAGCGGCACCAGCGCGGGGCTGGCATCGCTGCGGCGCAGCGGCGGCGCGGCGAACGCCAGCCGGTCGCCGCTGCGCTGGATGCGCACCAGCCCGCCGGCCGACTCCTGCACCACCAGGCCGGCATCGCGCGGCACGTGGCCGGCCTCCAGCCAGGCGTGGCAGGTGCCGAGCGTGGGGTGCCCGGCGAACGGCAGCTCGGCCCCGCGCGGCGTGAAGATCCGCACGCGGTAGTCGCCCCCCGCTGTGCGGCCCGCCTCGGTGGGCGGCAGCAGGAAGCTGGTTTCCGACAGGTTGGTCCACGCGGCGAAGCGGCGCATGTCGGCGTCGTCCAGGCCCTGCGCGTCCAGCACCACGGCCAGCGGGTTGCCGTCGCCGGGGCGGTGGCTGAACACGTCGATCTGCTTGAAGGGGCGCTGGCGCATGGCGGGCGATGGGGTCAGGCGAGCGGCTGGTCGATCACGCCGCGTGCGCCGGGGCGCGACAGCAGGCCCTGGTACCAGGCGTCGAGGTGGGTGCGCGCAACGCGCTCCTGCGGCAGGCCCCACCAGCGGTGGATCTCGCAGCCCACCACGATGTCGGCCATGGTGAAGCGCTCGCCGGCCAGGCACGGCTGCTGCGCCAGGTGCGCCTCCAGCCGGTCCAGGAGCGGCTCGGTGGCCGCCACCGACCGCGCGATGGCGGCCGGGTCGCGCTGCGCCTCGGGCGTGCGCACCCACTGCAGGAACGCGTCGCGCCCCGCGGGGTTGAGCGTGGTCTGCTGCCAGTCCATCCACTGCTCGGCCACGAAGCGCGTGCGCAGGTCCTCGGGGTAGAGGGTGCCGCTGGCGTGCTTGGCGCACAGGTAGCGCACGATGGCGTTCGACTCCCACAGCGTGAAGCCGTCGTCCTCGATGAGCGGCACCATGCCGTTCGGGTTGAGCCGCAGGAACTGCGGCTCGCACACGATGCCGAACTGCCCGCCCGCGTCGGTGCGCTGCAGCTCCAGGCCCAGCTCCTGCACGGTCCACACGACCTTGCGCACGTTGATGGACGACAGCCGTCCCCAGAGCCGCAGCATGCGTCAGGCCTTCTGGGCGACGCGCGCCCGGATGGCCGCGGCCAGCGCGCCCACGCCGGTGTTGATCTGCGCGGCGCTGGCCGTCACGAACGACAGTCGCAGCGTGCGCGGGTCGGCGTTGTCGGCATAGAAGGCCGCGCCCGGCACGAAGGCCACGTTGCGGTCCACGGCCTCGGGCAGCAGGTCGATGGCGCTCATGCCTTCGGGCAGGCGCACCCATAGGAACATGCCGCCGTCGGGCTTGTTCCAGTGCACGTCCAGGCCGGCCATCTCGCGCGTGAGCGCCTCCAGCATGGCGTCGCGCTGCTGCTTGTACAGCGCACGGATGGTGGGCACGTGGCGGCCCAGGAAGCCGTCCTTCATGACCTCGTGCACCATGCGCTGGTTGAACCCCGGGCTGTGCAGGTCGGCCGCCTGCTTGGCCTGCAGCAGCTTGGGGAACACGGCCTTGGGCGCCACGATGAAGCCCAGGCGCAGGCCGGGGGCGAGCACCTTGGAGAACGAGCCCAGGTAGATGCAGCCTTCCGGGTTGCGCGCGGTCAGCGGTGCGGGCGGGGGCTGGTCGAACCACAGGTCGCCGTAGGGGTTGTCCTCGATCAGCGGCAGGTTCAGCTCGGCGGCCTTGGCCACCAGCGCAGCGCGGCGCGCCTCGCTCATGGTGCGGCCGGTGGGGTTCTGGAAATTGGGCAGCACGTACAAGAAGCGCGCCTTGTCGGCACCGCTGCCGGCCTTGGTGGCCAGGTCATCGATCTGCACGCCTTCGTCGTCGCTGGCCACGCTGACCACTTCGGGCTCCATGGGCGCGAAGGCCTGGATCGCGCCGAGGTAGGTGGGCGTTTCCACCAGAATGCGGCTGCCGGCGTCGATCAGCACCTTGGCCACGAGGTCCAGGCCCTGCTGCGATCCGGTGGTGATCAGCACCTGATCGACGCTCACGTCCCACGGCAGGAAGTCGGCGACCGCCTGGCGCAGCGGCTGGTAGCCCTCGCTCGCGGCGTATTGCAGGGCCGACTGGCCGTCCTGCGACAGCACGGCGCTGCAGGCCTTGGCGAAGTCGTCGATGGGGAAGGTCTTGGGGGAGGGCAGTCCGCCCGCCAGGCTGATGATGCCGGGCTTCTCGGTCACTTTCAGGATCTCGCGGATCACCGAGGGGTTCATCTTCGCGGCGCGTGCGGCCAGGGTCCAGTTCGTCATTGAGTGCATCTCCAGGGGGCGCTTGTTCTCCGGGGCGCCGGGGTCGTCGTTGAGGAAGCCGTTGTGCGGCGGGTGGCGGGCATGCGGGTGGGCCCGCCGGGGAAAGAGCTTAACCGCGCATCGCGGCGGGTTGGGGGTTCCTGGCGGGGCCTTGTCGCACCGGGGCGCGTCGGCCGACCACCACCGTGGCCATCACTGCGATGCCGAAGCCCAGGCTGACCGCATCGAGTGATTCGCCCAGCAGCGGCACCGAAAACAGCATGCCCAGGAACGGCTGCACCAGCTGCACCTGGCTCACGCGCACGGTGCCGCCGAGCGCCAGGCCCCGGTACCACGCGAAAAACCCCAGCCACATCGAAAACACTGACACATAGGCCAGCGCGCCCCAGGCCGATGCCGGCATGGGCGCCGTGGGCCACGACCAGGCCCCCAGCGGCAGCGTGGCGGGCAGCGAGATGACCAGCGCCCAGCAGATCACCGAGCCCGAAGGCATGCGCTGCGACAGCCGCGCGCCGTAGCCGTAGCCCACGGCGGCGCACAGCACGGCCGCGAACAGCAGCAGGTCGGCCGGGTGCAGCGACAGGCCTGCGCTGCCCGAGCGCAGCACCGCGAACGCCACCACCATCGCCGTGCCCAGCAGCGCGCACAGCCAAAAGCGCGGCGACGGGCGCTGGCGGTGCAGCAGCGCGCCCACGCCGGCCGTGGCCAGCGGCAGCATGCCGATGATCACGCTGGCATGCACCGCGCCCACGTGGCGCATGGCCAGCGAGGTGAGCAGCGGAAACCCGAACACCACGCCCAGCGCGGTAAAAACCAGTGGCCGCCAGTCCTCGGGCCGCGGCCAGGGCGCGCGGCGCGCCCACAGCAGCAGCGCCGACAGCACCCCCGCGATCGCCGCCCGGCCCATGGCCATGAAGACGCCGGACATCTGCGGCGCCTCGGGCGTGCCCACGGCCAGCCGCGTCATGGGCAGGGTGAAGGCAAAGATGGTGACGCCCAGCAGGCCCCACAGCAGGCCGCGCGTTTCGGGCGACTGCCAGCCGGTGGCCGGGGCCGTGGGGGCGCCGGGGGCGCTCGGCGAGGTGGCGGGGTGCGTCATGGGCGGGGTCCGGTGAAACAAAGGGTGCGGCGGTGGGGGCGGGCGGTCATGCGTTCACCATCCAGGCGGCGGTGAGCGCGAGCACCAGCGCCATGGCGCGGTTGAACCACAGCAGCCGCGTGCCCTGGGCGAGCCAGTGGCGCAGCAGCGCGCCCGTGGCGGCATACACCAGGTTGCTGGAGAAGGCGAACACCACCATCACCGGCAGCACCACGCCCAGCCGCGCCAGGGCATCGTCGCGCCCGGCGATCCAGCCGGCCACGATGGTCAGCGCCAGCAGCCAGGCCTTGATGTTGACGAACTGCATCGCCGCGCCCTGCCAGAAGCCCACGTCCATGCGCCCGGCCTGCGCCTGGCCCAGTTGGGCGCTGCGGCTCAGCTTGAAGGCCAGCCACAGCAGGTAGCCGATGCCCAGCACCTTGATGCCCAGGCGCACCGCCGGCACCGCCATCACCAGCGCGCCGACACCGCCCGCGCACACCAGCAGCAGGGCGCTCCAGCCCAGGGGCACCGCCCAGACGAAGCGCATCGCGTGGCGCAGGCCGCGGTTGGCGGCGATCGCCGTGGCCAGCGTGGTGTTGGGGCCGGGGCTGAAGCTCATGGCGGTGGCCAGCGCCAGCAGGGCGGTGAATTCGACGAAGGGCATGGGGTGTTGCAGGGGTTGTGGCTTCCAATGTAGGAGCAGATTCCATTACAGTTGCAATACAGTTATTTCGACAATTTCATGATCTGTATTGGTGTTTGCATCAGCACAGTGAAGGAGCCCCCCGCCATGCTGACCCGCACCGCCCGCCGATCCCTGACCGAGCAACTGGCCGAGCGCTTCGCCGAACGCATCCGGGCCCGGCTACTGCCTGCCGGTGCGCGGCTGCCTTCGGTGCGCGAATGCGCTCGGCTGCAGGGCGTGAGCGCGTACACGGTGGTGGCCGCCTACGACCAGCTCCTCGCGCAGGGCCTGGTGGAGGCCCGCAGCCAGCGGGGCTTCTATGTGCGCGATATCGCACAAAAAATGCCTGAAGGACATATTCCACTAGGGCATGGTGCTATAGAAAAAATAGCAAACGACCGCAAGTCATCCCCCGTGCTGTCCCCGCTGCCCTCGGGCTCGTGCGTCAACGCCACGGCACTGATCCGGGGCATGTTCCACCAGGCCTCCAGCCACCCGCAGCCGGGGGCCGGCGTGTTCCCCCGCGACTGGCTGGAAAACACCTTCATGGGCGCGGCGGTGCGCAAGGTCTCCAGCGGCCGGGCGCTGCAGGACAGCTCGCTGCAGTACGGCGACCCCATGGGCGAGCCCACCCTGCGCGAGGTGCTGGCCCGGCGCCTGCAGGGCTTCGGCGTGCCCGCACAGGCCAGCCAAGTCATCACCACCATGGGCGCCACGCACGCGCTGGACATCGTGAGCCGCACCCTGCTGAAGGCGGGCGACACCGTGATGGTGGAAGAACCCGGCTGGTCGGTGGAGTTCGCGCGGCTCGATGCACTGGGCATGCGCATCCTGCCGGTGCCGCGCGGCGCCCAGGGCCCCGACCTCGCGGTGATGGAGCGCTACTGCGAGGTGCACGCCCCCAAGCTCTTCGTGAGCGTGAGCGTGTTCCACAACCCCACCGGCTACTGCCTCACGCCAGGCAGCGCGCACCAGGTGCTGCAGCTGGCCGGGCGGCACGGCTTTCACATCGTCGAAGACGACACCTACAGCCACATCGCGCCGGAACACGCCACGCGCCTCACGGTGCTGGACGGCCTGGCGCGCACCATCTACGTGAGCGGCTTCGCCAAGATCCTCGCGCCCAACTGGCGCATCGGCTACCTGGCCGCGCCGCCCGATCTGGTGGAGCCGCTGCTGGACACCAAGCTGCTGTCCACGCTGACCACGCCCTCGCTGCTGGAAAAAGCCATGGCCCTGTGCATCGAGCAGGGCATGCTGCGCCGGCACAGCGACCGCATGCGCCAGCGGCTGGCCCAGGCCCGGGCGCGCAGCGTGCAGCTGGCGCTGGAGGCCGGCTGCACCTTCGCGGCCGAGCCGGCCGGCATGTTCGGCTGGGTCGAGACGGGCGTGGACACCGACGTGCTGGCCCAGCGCATGCTGGACGAGGGCTACCTGCTCGCGCCGGGCGCGCTGTTCCACGCCAGCCGCCAGCCGTGCACGCTCATGCGCATCAACTTCACCACCACGCAGGACGCGGCGTTCTGGCGCGTGTTCCAGCAGCAGGCGGCGGCCCTGGCCGGGGGCGTGCGGGGGTGACTGCGGGGGAGGCCCGGTGGCCGCCGGGCGGTGCCCCATGGGCCTGGAGATGGGGCGGCGGTCTGTGTGATTTCGTGTGCGTTGCGGCCGAAACAGCCGCAATTGGTTACATCTAGAGGCATTTTCCCGCTGGCGGGGGGATTTCCGGGGGGTGGGATGCGCTCAGCCGCGCACTATCATTCGGCCCATTCCAATCCGACCCAACGGCCCTTCGCGGCCGCTGCACCCATGACACGCCGAGTCACCATCCAGACGCCCCTGGGCGAGCAGTTGCAGTTTCGCCAGCTGCAGGGCAAAGAAGCGCTCTCCGAGCTGTTCTCCTTGGACGTGGACCTGCTGAGCGAAAGCAAATCCATCGACCCCAAGGCCCTGCTGGGCAAGAGCGCCACCATCGTGGTGGAGACCGAAGGGGGCGGCACGCGCTACCTGGATGGCATCGTCACCCGCTTCGGGCTGCAGGGCCAGGACCACCGCTTCTACACCTACAAGGCCCGCCTGAGCCCCTGGCTGTGGCTGGCTACGCGGCAAAGCGACTTCAAGATCTTTCAGAACAAGACCGTGCCCGACATCATCGAAGAGGTGCTCGGCAAATACGGCTACCCGCTGCAGCGCAAGCTCACCCAGAGCTACCGCACCTGGGACTACTGCGTGCAGTACAACGAGACCGACTGCGCCTTCGTCTCGCGCCTGATGGAGCACGAGGGCATCTACTACTTCCACGAGCACAGCGCCGGCCAGCACGTGCTCACCCTGGCCGACGACATCGTCGCCTCGCACAGCCCGCTCGCGGGCGCCGCCGTCATCCCGTTCTACCCGCCCGAGAAGGCCGCCGTCGCCGACAAGGAGAACATCCACGCCTGGCAGCTGGCGCAGGAGATCAAGCCCGGGCGGCACTACAACGACGACTACGACTTCAAGAAACCCAAGGCCGACCTGTCCAACATGCGCCAGACTCCGCCGGGGCACGCGCACGACAGCCACGAGATCTACGAATGGCCGGGCGGGTACACCGAGTTCGGCGACGGCGAGAACTACGCGCGCTCGCGGCTGCAATCGAGTCTGACCGGGCACAGCACCGTGCGGGGCGAGTCGCGCCACCGGGCGCTGGCGCCCGGCTACACCTTCACCCTGGAGAACCACCCGCGCGAGGACCAGAACCAGCAATACCTGCTGACCGGGCTGGAGTACCACTTCAAGGAAAACCCCCAGGTCAGCGCCGTGGCGCCGGGCACCAAGGGCACGCCGCAGGAAGAGGGCTCGTTCCAGAAGTTCACCCTGCAGGCCCAGCCCACCAGCCTGCCCTACACGCCCGCGCGCACCACCCCGAAGCCCAAGACCACCGGTCCGCAGACCGCGGTGGTGGTGGGCCCGCCGGGCGAGGAGATCTGGACCGACCAGTACGGCCGGGTGAAGGTGCAGTTCCACTGGGACCGCATCGGAGCCATGGACGAGAACTCCAGCTGCTGGGTGCGGGTGTCGCACCCCTGGGCGGGCCTGAACTACGGCAGCATCCACATCCCGCGCATCGGGCAGGAAGTCATCGTGGACTTCCTCAATGGTGATCCGGACTACCCCATCATCACCGGGCGGGTCTACAACGGCATCCAGATGCCGCCGTGGAAGCTGCCGGACAACAAGACGCAGTCGGGCACGCTCACGAACTGGAGCAAGGGCGGGGGCGGGGCGAGCATGCTGCGCTTTGAGGACAAGAAGGGCATCGAGCACCTGGAGCTGTCCAACACCTACGGCAACACGTACCTGAACATGGGGTACCTGATGCACCAGGGCAGCGGCTCGCAGCGCGGGTACGGGTTCGAGCTGCGCACGGACCTGTGGGGGTCGATCCGGGCGGACAAAGGGCTGCTGATCACCACGTACCCGCAGGACTTCACCTCCAAGGTGGCGAGCAACAACCCGGATGGGTTCGATCAGTTGGGCAGCGGGCTGGCCGGAACCGCGGCGCTGATGAAAGAGGCCGGAAGCGCCGTGAAGGCCATGGACTCGGCCATCGGCGCCATCAACGGCCTCAAGACCTCGCACATGATGGCCCTGGGCGCCGGAGTGGCCTCCATGGTCGGCGGCCAGGCCGGGGCGTCGTCCCTGGCGAAGGCCGCCGCGGCCGTCGCCGCCTTTGCCGATGCCGGCGGGGACGGCGGTGGAGGGGGCGGGCCCGAGGTCAGCATGCCGACCAACACCGACCCCGCCATGCCGCAGTCGCAGGCGCTGCGCGAGCTGTCCAAGGACATCACCAAACCCATCGTGTCCATCGTCAGTCCCGAGGGGCATTCGATGATCAGCCCCAAGCCCATCGTGATCAGCTCCGGGCAGAGCGCTTCGATGCACGCCACGCAGCACATCACGGTATCGAGCGGCGCGCAGCTCACCCAGCTGGCCAAGGGCGGCATGCTCACCCACGTCTCCCAGGGCGGGCAGCGCAACACGGTGACCCAAGGCGACGTGGCCTCCGAGGCGCAGGCCGGCCACATGAACCTCACGGCCAACCAGAACATCACCATGGCGTCCAAGACGCTCGATGCGAGCGTGCTGGGCCACGAGAACGTCAACATCAAGGCCACGCAGGATTCGGTGCTGGTCGATGCCGGGCAGCACATCCGCCTGGAGGCGGCCGACAGCATCACCCTGGTGTGCGGCAAGGGCAAGGCGTACATCAAGCTCACCAAGGACGGCGACATCGAGATCGTCGGCGTCCGCAAGGGCCTGCTGCGCTTCACGGAAAGCCTCGACGAATTCGGCAAGCCCATCAACATGAACTGCTGACCCACCGGCATCGCCGGCAGCAGCCTAGGAATTCATCCATGCAATACCACATCCAGGAGGCGGCGTTCGAGCTGCCCTCCGACGGCTTCATCGACCGCAGCGTGAACGTGCTCATCTTCGGGGACCCGGCGCTGCCGTTCAACGTGGTCGTCACCCGAGACTACTTCGACGAAGGCAGCGGGATCGAGGCGCTGCTGCAGGAGCAACTGCGTGCGCTGTCCACCGTGGGCAAGAGCTACAAGCAGCTCGACATGAGCCGGGCGCGCCTGCCGCTGCACGGCCCTGCCGGTGAGCCGCCGGCCAACGAAACCGCTGCCCCCAACGCCGTGGGTGCCTCGGTCTCGTACAGCAAGCAAGGTCACACGCTTTACCAGCGCATCGTGCTGATCGAGCTGCCCGAGCGCAAGGCGCTGGTGCTCACCGGCACCCATGCGGCGCCCTGGAAACCGCACCACGAAGCGCAGTGGGCGTCCATCCTGCAAAGCGTGCGCGTGCGGCCGCAGTAAGGCACGCCCCAAGGCTCCACGCCGCCATCGCGACAGACCGCACGGCCTCTTAAACCCGCCCACCGGCGTACCACCCTTCCGCGTTCCATGCCCAAAGCCGCCCGCCTGCACGATCCCATCGCCCACACCTATGCCCGAGAGGGCCATGCGGCGGGGGCGGCCACGGCGGTGGCGATCGAGTTCGGGGCGGCGGTGGCGATCGGCGCGGCCGTGGGCACCATCGCCTGTCCGGGGCTCGGTACCGTGGCGGGCGTGCTGATCGGCTTGGCGGTGTTCGCGGGCACCATGGTGGTCAGCCACATGTTCAGCCTGGTGGGCGATTTTTACCAGTCGTTCGGGGAGGCGCTGGGGCGAAGTTTCAGCTCCGACTGCGGGACGCTCACCGCGACGGGGTCGGCCACGGTCTTCATCAACAAGCTGCCCGCCATCCGGGCAGGGCTGGACGTGGCCATGTGCGACAAGCACAGCATGCCGCCCAGCCTCGTCAACTTCGGCAGCGAGAACATCTTCATCGACACCTTCCGCGCTGGCCGCGAGGGCGACTATGTGGACTGCGAGGCCAAGATCAGCAAGGGCTCGGAGGACGTCAACTTCGGCGGCGAGTCGGTGCCCGTGGCCAATTTCCGGGCGCAGGAAATCCCGGATTCCGACCGAGAGCTGGCGGCCAAGGCCCGGTTCTGGGCAGGCATCCTGGGCGGGGCCGCGGGCGCCCTGAAAGCCGGCATCAAGTGCTTCGGCATCGCCGTGGGCATGGGGGTGGTCGGCGCCAAGGTGCTGGGCGAAGTCATGCCATCGTTCGATGGCGGGCAGGGCGCGGCGAAGGGCGCGGGCAACAGCGCCGGCACCGCCCTGGGCAACCTGCTGCAGGGCAAGCCCGTGCACGCCGTCACCGGGGCCAAGGTGCTGCTGGGCGACGACGACACCGACTTCGCGTTGAGCGGCGCGCTGCCCATCGTGTGGCAGCGCACCTATGCCTCCACCGACGCGCGCACCGGCGTGCTGGGAACGGGCTGGAGCCTGCCGTTCAGCGTGGAGCTGGTGTTCCAGGATGGCAAGGCCCATTACATCGACGAGCAGGGTCGCGGCATTCCCTTTGACGACCTGCCGCCGGGCGGGCAGATGTTCAGCGTGCCCGAGGGCCTGCAGCTGAGCCGCAGCGAAGGCGGGGTCTACTACATCGGCATGCCCTCGGTGGGCTGGGTCTACACCTTCGGCGCGCGCCGGAGCCAGGCCAATGGCGAGCGCCTGTCCCTGCTGCAATGGGCCGACCTGAACCACAACGCCATCGATTACCACCGCGACGCCCAGGGCCTGGTGCGCCACATCACCGACACCAGCGGCCACCGGCTCGCGCTGCATTACACCCCGGACGCGGTGGCCGCGAGCGGGCCGCGCCTGTTGCGCATCGACCTCACCGCGGGCGGGCCGCCTGGCACCCTGGTCGAATACCGCTACAGCGCCGAAGGCGACCTGGTCCAGGTGACCGACCGCACCGGCCGCACGGTGCGCCGCTTCGAATGGGCACAGCACACGATGGTGGCCCAGACCTTCGAAAGCGGACTGGTCGCGCACTACCAGTGGGACCGGCCAGGGCCTCAAGGCCGCGTGCTGCGCCACTGGCTCGACGATGCGGGCGGCGGCCTGCCGGCAACCAGCTGGACCTTCGAATACGACCTGCCCGGCGAAGCGCAGGGCGATCGCCGCACGCGGGTCACCGACCATCTGGGGCGCGTGCAGCTCTTCGACCATGACGTGGACCAGAACGTCACCCGCTACGAAGACCCCCTGGGCCACATCCAGCGCATGGAATGGAACGGCCAGTGGCAATTGCGGGCCTGGACGCGGGCGGATGGCAGCCGCTTCACCTTCGACTACGACCGCCTGGGCAACCTCGTGCACGCCACCGACCCGCTGGGCCAGAGCGCGCGCATCGACTGGCACGAACGCCTGCAGCGCGTGCGCGCCACGACGGCTGTGGACGGTTCGCGCTGGCACTACGAATACGACGAACGCGGCAACTGCACCGAAGTGCTGGGCCCGCCGCTCGCGCCGGATCAAGACCCTTCGGGCACCCCGGCCGACGCCCGCTACCGGGAGGCCACCGTGTACGACGCGCGCGGCCTGCCCGTGCTCACCACCGATGCCAACGGAGGCCGCCAGCAATGGCGCTGGACGCCGCAGGCCCTGCTGGCCAGCCACACCGACTGCTCGGGCAAGACCACCCGATTCGAATACGACGCCAACGGCCATCTGCGGGTGCGCACCGATGCCCTGGGCCAATCCACCCAGTACATCCACGACCCGCTGGGCCGCCTGCTGAGCGTGCAGCACCCCGATGGCAGCGTGCAGAACTACGGCTACGACGCGGCCGGCCGGCTGGCCTCCACCAGCGATTCGAGCCAGCGTGCGACCCGCTACCAGTACAACCTGCATGGCCAGCTGCTGACCCTGCAGGCCCCGAACGGGCGCGCCATCCACCTGGGCTACGACGCGGCGCACCGCCTGGCCACGCTGGTCAACGAGAACCACGCCAGCTATGAGTTCGTCTACGACACCGCCGACCGCCTGCTGGAAGAGCGCCGACCCGATGGCAGCCGCCACGCCCTCGACTACGACCCCGCCGGCCGCGTGGTGGCCTTGGTGGAACACCCGGGCGAGGACGACGTGCGCCTGCAGGGCATTGCCGGGCATGTGCCGGTCTCGCCCATCCGCACGCTCTACCGGCGCGATGCGCTCGGGCGCCTGCAGGAAAAGCAGATCCTTCCCTCCGGCGAGGGCGCGCCGGGCGGCGCCCTGCTGCAGCGCTTTGCCTACGACCCACTGCACCGGCTGGTACGCGCGCAGATGCTGGACGCTGAAACGCAGGCCCCGGTCCACACGCTGGAGTACGCCTACAACGCCCTCGGCGATGTGGTGAAGGAGGCCGCGACCGACGCCGCCACCGGCGAGCGCACCGAGCTGCGCCATGCCCACGATGCCCTGGGCAACCGCACCGAGACGGGCCTGCCCGATGGGCGCACGCTGCACCACCTGTACTACGGCAGCGGACACCTGCACCAGATCCACTTGGATGGCGTGGTCGTGGCCGACATCGAGCGCGACGACCTGCACCGGGAAGTGCTGCGCACCCAGGGCCGCCTGGCCAGCCGCTACGCCTACGACGCCCTGGGGCGGCGAAGTGCGCAGTGGACCCAGTCCGCCGCCCTGCGGGTGACCGGCGCATGGGCCCCCGGCCGCGCCGCCGGCCAAAGCGCCGCCTGGACCCAGCGCCTGCAGCGCCCCGCCGCCACCGACAGCCTGCTCAAGCAGTGGGAGTACGACAGTGCGGGCGAACTGGCGCGGGCGCGGCACAGCCGCCATGGCGAGACCGAATACCGCTACGACCCGGTCGGCCGGCTGCTCTCGGCGGTGCACGCCGGCCTGCCGTCCGCCCTGGCGCCTTCCGACCAGGGCGCGGCGGGCGAAGGCGCCGCCGCCGTGCTGAACGAAGTCTTCCACTACGACCCTGCCGGCAACCGCGTCGCCGACCGGGCCCAGGCGATGGACGGCGCCGGCCGGGGCTGGGTGCGCAACAACCGGGTGAAGGTGCTGCAGGACAAGCGCTTCGACTACGATGGCTTCGGCCGGCTGGTGAGAAAGCGCATCGGCGCGCACACCGAGCAGCACTTTCGCTACGACGCGCAGCACCGCATGACGCAGGCGGCCGTGGTGCGCGCGGGCCAAAACGGCGAGCCGGTGAGCCAGGTCTTCCGCTACCGCTACGACGCGCTGGGCCGGCGCATCGCCAAGGCCGACGCCTTCGGCGAGACCACCTTCACGTGGGAAGGCCTGCGCCTGCTGCAGGAGCGCCGGGGCGGGCAATGCAGCAGCTACGTCTACGAGCCGGGCAGCTACACGCCCCTGGCGCGCATCGACGGCCAGGGCGCGCTGGAGCCGGAACACCCCGCGTCCGCGCTGGCCCTGGGCGACGTGGACACTGCGCGGGGCAAGGAAAACTCCGTGCCGACCACCAATGGCGAGTGGGCGGATGCGCACCACGCGGTCGCCGGGCCGGTGGGCGGACTGGCACGCATGCTGGCGGCGCAGGAGGGCCCAGAGCGCCGGGCCGCCGACCAGCATGGTCCCGCTGATCCGGCACCGGCCCAGGCGGAGTCCGCGCCGGCACGCATCTACTACTTCCACACCCAGGCCAACGGCCTGCCGGAGGAGATGTCGGACCGAAACGGCAATCTGGTGTGGCGCGCCCAGTACCGGGCGTGGGGCAGCGCGGTGGCGGAGGAGTGGCAGGCATTCGATGCCGCCGGCCGGCCAGTGGGCGCCCCGGTGGCGGAAGGCTGGGCCCGGGCCAGCCAGCAGATGGCGGCGGCACCGCAGAACCTGAGGATGCAGGGGCAGTACCTGGACCGGGAAACGGGGCTGCACTACAACACGTTCCGGTACTACGACCCGGACCTGGGTACGTTCACGACGCCTGATCCGATTGGATTGGCGGGTGGTACTAATCTGCATCGCTATGCAACAAATCCGATTGCGTGGGTGGACCCTTGGGGTTGGTGTGCTCAGAGAGCTCAAGAGGCTTCCCGCGGAAGAAATGCTGCCTTGAATGAAGCTAAGCGTGACTTGGGCATCCCTCGTTCACAGCATCCAGATGCCGTTAATAAAATTCCAATGACAGATCGGAATGGGAAATCTATTTTAGGAGCGGATGGAAAACCGCTTATGACACGGGAGTATACATATACACGTCCTGATGGCAGTAAGGTGGTTATTCAAGACCATTCTGCTGGGCATCAATTTGGTCAAGGCGGTGTTGGGGATCAAGGACCACACTTTAATGTTCGGCCGCCTGAAAATACTCGAACTGGCGCAGTGCCAGGAACTCAAGATCATTATTCTTGGTAAAAAATGGAACATTGGACTGAGATACTTACGGATGGTTCTGCTTCTGTTAAGAAGATATTTGATGATGTTTTACCTGTTTTGGAAAACGTAGAGATCCACGAACTAATAATTCATAGAGACGGTCCAAGAGTCTCATTGAGGTTTGATCTTGCGGAATTTCCAACTCGACCGCCGAAAAAATGGGTGGCGGCGGGAGCGAATAAGGTTCAAATAGTTCTCTTGGCGATATCTGTTTGCGATATAAAATTATCTGGAGTGATAACTAATGCAAAAATTAATCTAAAGATAAAAAAAGAATCTTCGTTAATATCTGTTCATGGGATAGGTGATGGATTTGAGGCTTTGATAAAAGCTGAGTTCTTGATGATAAATGGTATAAGTGGTTATAAAGATGCATGAATTTTTAAAATCCTCATGGTATTGAGGCTTAAAAGTTTTTTATCAAAAAACACGAGCAACATCGCATAGCTTTAGGCCGGCGCATCGCCAAGGCCGACGCCTTCGGCGAGACCACCTTCACGTGGAAGGCCTGCGCCTGCTGCAGGAGCGGCGGGGTGGGCAATGCAGCAGCTACGTTTACGAGCCGGGCAGCTACACGCCCCTGGCGCGCATCGACGGCCAGGGCGCGCTGGAGCCGGAACACCCCGCGTCCGCGCTGGCCCTGGGCGACGTGGACACTGCGCGGGGCAAGGAACACTCCGTGCCGACCACCAATGGCGAGTGGGCGGATGCGCACCACGCGGTCGCCGGGCCGGTGGGCGGGTTGGCACGCAAGCTGGCAGCGCTGGACAAGGCCCAGGCCGCGCAACCGCAACCAGTGGTAATGGAGAACAGCCCGCCAACGCCATCGCTGGCAGGAGCAATAAACGTCAACGAGCGATCAGCGGCACCGGGCGCTCGGATTTATTACTTCCATACCCAGGCCAATGGCTTGCCGGAAGAGATGTCGGATCGAAACGGCAATCTTGTGTGGCGTGCGCAATACAGGGCCTGGGGCAGCGCGATCGCGGGAATGGCAGGCGTTCGATTCCGTGGGCCGCCCGGTCGGAGCGCCGGCTGCCGAAAGCTGGGCGCGGGCGAGTCAGCAAACGGCGGCGGCGCCGCAGAACTTGAGGATGCAAGGGCAGTACCTGGATCGGGAAACGGGGTTGCACTACAGCACGTTCCGGTATTACGACCCAGACCTGGGTGCGTTCACGACGCCTGATCCGATTGGGTTGGCGGGGGGGCGCAATCTGCACAGTTATGCGCCGAATCCTGTTAGCTGGATTGATCCTTGGGGATTAGCTTGTGGGCCTGCAACTAAGAAAAATAGCAGTGGCCAATGGATTGACGCACAAGGGTGGTTCGCGAAATCACCACCGAAACCCAATTTCACTCCTGAATCCTATTTGCACGAGGCTGGTTATCACCCGAACCCCCAGGCTGGCGGGCATGCATACGGTTCATCGCAAGTCGGTAAAAGTAAATTCAATGCAGGAGAAGGAGGTAGTAAATTTTCAAATGAGATTTATAACCACCCTGATGGGAACCTCTCAAAACCCATCCGGTCCCTTGTTGATCGAGAACGCGTGCTCCATCCTTTGCCATGATCACTCCCCGTAGCGCCCTGAAGTTCGACCTGTTCGCTGAGGCCTCGCGCCAACACAAG
>NZ_BQXK01000036.1:0-19215 GCF_030158995.1 Acidovorax sp. SUPP2825
CTTGTGTTGGCGCGAGGCCTCAGCGAACAGGTCGAACTTCAGGGCGCTACGGGGAGTGATCATGGCAAAGGATGGAGCACGCGTTCTCGATCAACAAGGGACCGGATGGGTTTTGAGAGGTTCCCAAAAGAGTCCCCGCTTGTCGAAGAGGTAAGTTATCTAATTGATCATGGGGAGGCTAGATTAAGAGTGGATGTTGATCATTTTGGTCAAATCAATTGGTTTTTTATAAAAGGGGTGCCTGAGATTTATGATTTGATGAAGATTGCACTTGCTTCCACATCGGAAAATGTCACGCCATTCTGGAAGTATTAAATAAGGGCCAATTGCACGGCTTGCTGAAGCTGATCGGATGTCAGGCAATCCGGTTCGGGAAATCGTCTGGCTGGGGACATGCCCTTGGCAGTCTTCACTCCGGATGCCGCGTATGGCGCCAATGTGCTGCGAATGCGCCACAGGTTTACTACATAGCGGTATTAAGTGAAGCCCATGTAGGCTCCCTGCTTCGCAAGCTGTGCATTCGCTTCAAGCCCCAAGCTGAACATCCACAAAGGCGCTGCGGATGTTCGTCATTGCCTAGATCTCCTCGCGGTTCGTTGATTGGCCTTGTCGCCATTGCCCGTACCGGGGGGGCTCACCCCCCGTGAAACCGCACCACCAGAGGCACGATCAGCAGCGCCACGATGTTGATGATCTTGATGAGCGGGTTCACCGCCGGGCCGGCCGTGTCCTTGTAGGGGTCGCCCACGGTGTCGCCGGTGACGGCGGCCTTGTGCGCCTCGCTGCCCTTGCCGCCGTGGTGGCCGTCCTCGATGTATTTCTTGGCGTTGTCCCAGGCGCCGCCGCCGGTGCACATGCTGATCGCCACGAACAGGCCGGTCACGATGGTGCCCATCAGCAGCCCGCCCAGCGCCTTCGGCCCCAGCAGCAGGCCCACGGCGATGGGCACCACCACCGGCAGCAGGCTGGGGACCACCATCTCCTTGATGGCGGCGGTGGTCAGCATGTCCACCGCCTTGCCGTATTCGGGCTTGCCGGTGCCGTCCATGATGCCGGGGATGGTCTGGAATTGGCGGCGCACCTCGACCACCACCGCGCCCGCCGCGCGGCCCACGGCCTCCATCGCCATGGCGCCGAACAGGTAGGGGATGAGCCCGCCGATGAACAGGCCCACGATCACCATCGGGTCCGACAGGTCGAAGCGGATGGCCTGGCCATAGGCCGAGAGCTTGTGCGTGTAATCGGCGAACAGCACCAGCGCCGCCAGCCCCGCCGAGCCGATGGCGTAGCCCTTGGTGACGGCCTTGGTGGTGTTGCCCACGGCGTCCAGCGGGTCGGTGATCTCGCGCACGCTGGCGGGCATTTCGGCCATCTCGGCGATGCCGCCGGCGTTGTCGGTGATGGGGCCGTAGGCATCCAGCGCCACGACGATGCCCGCCATGCTGAGCATGGCCGTGGCCGCCACCGCCACGCCGTACAGGCCCGCGAGCGCATAAGACACCAGGATGGCCAGGCACACGCACAGCACCGGCCAGGCGGTCGAGCGCATCGACACGCCCAGCCCCGCGATGATGTTGGTGCCGTGCCCCGTGGTGGAGGCCTGGGCGATGTGCTGCACGGGCGAATACTGCGTGCCGGTGTAGAACTCGGTGATCCACACCAGAGCGGCCGTGAGCACCAGGCCCGTCGCGCAGGCGCCGAAGAGCCGCATCTGGCTGCCGCTGGCCGCGATGGCGTTGTCCGGCACCAGCCAGGCGGTGACGAACCAGAACGCGACCAGGGAGATCACGCCCGCGATCGCCAGGCCCTTGTACAGCGCCGGCATCACGTTCTTCATGCCGGGCGAGGCCTTGACGAAAAAGCAGCCCACGATGGACGCGAGGATGGACACCGCCCCCAGCGCCAGCGGGTAGGTCACCGCGGCCACCGGCGCGGTCGTCACCATGAGGGCGCCCAGCACCATGGTGGCGATCAGCGTGACGGCGTAGGTCTCGAACAGGTCGGCGGCCATGCCGGCGCAGTCACCCACGTTGTCGCCCACGTTGTCGGCGATCACGGCGGGGTTGCGCGGGTCGTCCTCGGGAATGCCGGCCTCCACCTTGCCCACCAGGTCGGCCCCCACGTCCGCGCCCTTGGTGAAGATGCCGCCGCCCAGCCGCGCGAAGATCGAGATCAGCGAGGAGCCGAAGGCAAAGCCGATCAGCGGGTTGAGCAGCGCCGCCAGATCGGCCGTGGGCGTGAACTGCCCGCGCCCCACCAGCAGCCAGCAAAAGCCGGTGACGCCCAAAAGCCCCAGGCCCACCACCAGCATGCCGGTGATGGCGCCGCCGCGAAAGGCCACGTCCAGCGCCGGGCCCATGCCCTGCGTGGCGGCCTGGGCGGTGCGCACGTTGGCGCGCACCGACACGTTCATGCCGATGAAGCCGCAGGCGCCCGACAGCACCGCGCCGGCCACGAAGCCCCCGGCCGTCATGGCATCGAGGAACAGGCCGATGAGCACGGCCAGCACCACGCCCACGATGGCGATGGTGCGGTACTGGCGCGCCAGGTAGGCGGCCGCGCCGGCCTGGATGGCGCCGGCGATCTCCTGCATGCGGGGGTTGCCCGGGTCTTTGGAAAGGATCCAGCGGCGGGCCCAGAGGCCGTAGGCCACCGCGATCAATCCGCAGATCAGGGCCAGTATCAGGGGAGGGTTCAACGCTGCCGGGTTCGCCATGCTCTTTCTCCTTGGGTGTCGATTGCACGGAAAGGAAACACAACGCATCGGTGGTGCTTCCGCTGCGTTGCTTCCTCGTGCCCCGGGGCCTGCGTGCGAGCAGGCGGAGACGATTGGCCAACGCAGCCAATTTACTGCCAAGGGCCCGCGCGGGCAAGCGCGGCCGGGCGTGCGCCTAAAATCGCGCCACCCCCGGCCCGGCGCGGGCTGGCCCCGCGGCCGCCGGAGCCCATCACCTCCTCAACCTTCAGAGATCCATGTCCCTCAACAACGTCACCCCCGGCAAGAACACCCCTGAAACCTTCAATGTGGTCATCGAGATCCCCATGGATTCGGACCCCATCAAGTACGAGGTGGACAAGGAATCGGGCGCCATCTTCGTGGACCGTTTCATGACCACGGCCATGTACTACCCCTCCAACTACGGCTACGTGCCGCAAACGCTGAGCGGCGACGGAGACCCGGTGGACGTGCTGGTGATCACCCCCTATCCGCTGCTGCCCGGCGTGGTCGTGCCCTGCCGCGCGCTCGGTATCCTGAAGATGGAAGACGAAGCGGGCGTCGATGGCAAGGTGCTGGCCGTGCCCACCACCAAGGTCCTCAAGATGTACGAAAACTGGAAGACCGTGGACGACGTGAACCCGATGCGCCTGAAGGCCATCAGCCACTTCTTCGAGCACTACAAGGACCTGGAAGAAGGCAAGTGGGTCAAGGTGCTGGGCTGGGAAGGCATCGATGCCGCCCACCAGGAAATCGTGGAAGGCCTGGCCAACTACAAGAAGTGAGATAGGGCGCTTCCCTTCGCTTCTTTTTCAGGTTCTACCGTTCCGGCCGCCGCCCTGGCGCCCGGGGCCGAACCTGCCAAAGCCTGCCGGCCTGCGTGCCCGCAGGCTTTTTTCATGGGGCGGTATCTGCGGATGGCGCTGGGCCACAACGGATTCGAATACTGTATATTTAAACAGTCTTCGATGCCCGCCCCATGTCCCGCCTTGCCCTTGCCTCCCTCCCGCCGGACGCCGCCGCCCGCAGGGAAAGCGCTGCCCGCCTGGAACTGCCCGGCGTGTGGCAGGGCGATGCGCTCACGGCGCAGAACGGGCGCGTGCAGCCTTCCGGCCATGCGCTGCTGGATGCGGCGCTGCCCGGTGGGGGATGGCCCCTGGGGGCCATGACCGAGGTGCTGCAGCCGCCGCAGGGCGGGGCCGAGTGGCCCCTGGTTTTGCCGGCGCTGGCCCGGGCGGTGGCGCAGCGGGGCGGGCAGGTGGTGCTGGTGGCGCCGCCTGCCGAGCCCTTCGCTCCCGCGCTGCAGGCCGCGGGCCTGCCGGCCGACCGGCTGTGCCGCGTGCGCCCCCTGCCTTCGCGGCACGACCAGTCGGCCGCCTGGGCCAGCGAGCAGGCCCTGCGCTGCCGCGACGTGCTGGCCGTGCTGGCCTGGCTGCCCCAGGCGCCGCCCGAAGCGCTGCGCCGCCTGCAACTGGCCGCGGCCCAGCAGGCGGCGCTGCTCTGGGTGTTCCGCCCGCAGGACCTTCGCCGGCAAGCCTCGCCCGCGCCGCTGCGGCTGTGGGTGGTGCAGGGCGTTCCAGGGATCCAGGGGATTCAGGGGATTCAGGGGATTCAGGGGGCCGAAGGTTCGCCAGCGCTGGGGCGCGCGCCGGAGCTGCCGGCTCCGGCGCAAGTCCCGGGATGGCCGGACGGGGGCAGGGCGCCCGGCGTGCTTCAGGTGCATGTTCTCAAGCGGCGCGGGCCGCCGTTGATGCAGCCGGTGCCGGTCTGCGCGCACGCGTCCGCGCTGTCCGCCGTGCTGGCGGCGATGCGGGCGTTGAAGGCGCGCCGGTTTCCGGGCGATGCCTCCGCGCCGGCTGCGCAGCGGCCGGTGCCCGTCGCGCCACAGGAGGTGGCGGTCCATCAGGAGCGGGTCCATGCACTGGATCGCTGTGCCTTCGTCGCTGGATGAACTGCCGCCCGGCGCCCCGGCCGCCTCGGCGGGCTGGTGGGCGCTGCGCTTCACGCCCCGGGTGGCGCTGCTCGACGAAGCCCTGCTGCTGGAGGTGGCCAGCACCGAGCGCCTTTGGGGCGGCCGGGCCCGGCTGCTTTCGCTGATCCGGCAGCACCGCCCGGCGTTCTGCGGGCATGCCGAACCGGCAGAGACCGCTGCAGCGCAGAAGGCGCCAGAGCCCGAACGGTCCGGACCAGGATCAGGGCCAGGCGCAGAAAAAGACAAGGACGCCGGTCGCCTGCCGCAGCTCTCCGGCGGCGACCCGGCACTGGCCCAAGGCGCCACGGCCTTCGAAGCCCTGGCCCTGCTGCGGCTGGCCCAGGCCGACCCTCCGCATCGCCCGCCGCGCCGGTTGCCGCACGACCTGCCCCTGCGCACCCTGGCGGCCCTGCGCCCGCACGCCGCCAGCCTGGAGCGCATGGGCTGCCGCACGCTCGGCGCGCTGCGGGCCTTGCCGCGGGCGGGCGTGGCGCGCCGGTTCGGGGCCGATGTGCTGAGGGCACTGGACCAGGCCTGGGGCGACGTGCCCCATCCCTTGCCCTGGATCGAACTGCCCGAGCGCTTTTCGCTGTCGGCCGAGCTGCCCGCGCTGGCCGAATCGGCCGGCACCTTGCTGTGGTCCGCCAACCGGCTGCTCGGGGTGCTGCACGGCTGGCTGCAGGCGCGCCAGCAGGGCGTGCTGGCGCTGGAGCTGGCCTGGCGCCACGACCTGCGCCGCATCGACGGCGTGGACCTGCCAGCCCAGCAAAGCCTGACGGTGCGCACGGCCGAGCCTACGCAGGACCTGGCCCATCTGCGCCGCCTGCTCGCCGAGCACCTGGGCCGCCAGCGCCTGGCCGCGCCGGTGAACCGGATCACCCTGAGCGGCACCGAAACCCGTCCCTGGGCCGAGGCCAGCGCCAGCCTGCTGCCGCCCAGCCCCGAAGACGCACGGCGCGCGCAAGGCGAGCCCTGGCACCAGTGGGTGGAGCGGGTCTCGGCCCGGCTCGGTGCGCAGCAGGTGGAGGTGGCCGTGCTGCAGGCGGACCACCGGCCGGAATGCATGCTGCGCTGGGAGCCGGCCGCGGGCCAGGCCGCACCGGTGCCGGGGCCCGCCGGCACGCGCTCCCCCCGGGCACGCTCTGGAGGGGGGGCCGCGACCACGGCGGGGGCGGGCAGGGCGGACGATGGCCGTGCCACGGGGTCGGCCCGCCGCGACGGCGGCGCAGGCAGCGCCAGCAGCACCCGCCACCACGATCCCCGGCCCGCCGCCGTGGCCGCCGATGCCGCGCTGTGGCCCGGCTGGCTGCTGCGCCCGCCCCAGCGCCTGGCCCTGCAGGGCAGCCGCCCGCTGTGGCACGGCCCGCTGCGCCTGCTGGCCGGTCCCCACCGCTTCGATGGCGGTTGGTGGGACGCCTCGCAGCATCTGGAGCGGCGCGACTATTTCGTGGCCCACAACGACACCGTGGGCACGGTGTGGATCTTTCGGCAATGGGCGGGGACGCGCGAGGCAGGCCGGCACGAGTGGTTCCTGCACGGGGTGTTCGGATGAGCGGCGTCACCGCCTTCCCATCCCCGGGTGGACCACCGACCCGGCCCACGCATGCCCTGCCCGACTACGCCGAGCTGCATTGCCTCACCAACTTCAGCTTCCAGCGCGGCGCCTCGCACCCCGCCGAACTGGTGCAGCGCGCGGCGGAGCTGGGCTATACGGCGCTGGCGATCACCGACGAATGCTCGGTGGCCGGCGTGGTGCGGGCGCACACCGTGGCCAAGCGGCTCGGCCTGAAACTCATCGTGGGCAGCGAGTTCGCCTGGGGCGATCTGCGCCTGGTGGCGCTGGCGCGCGACGCCGAGGGCTGGGGCAACCTGTGCGAGTTCATCACCGCCGCGCGGCAGGCCGCCCCCAAGGGCGAATACCGCCTGCATGCCGGCACCGACTTCGCGCTTCTGCGTGGATGTGAGGTGCTGCTGGCACCACGTCGCGATCGCCTTGATGCTACTGATTTGATAGCTATCGAGACATGTTTTTCTAAGGCATTGGCCCAATTGAACCCGTGGGGCATCGCCCCCTGGCTGGCCGTGGAGCAACCCCTGGCCCCCGACGACAGCCTGTGGCTGACCACGCTGGAGCAGGTGGGGCAGGCGCTCGTCCTGCCGCTGGTGGCGGCGGGCGACGTGCACATGCACGTGCGCGGCCGCAAGCGCCTGCAGGACGTGGTCACCGCCGTGCGCCTGGGGCGGCCCGTGGCCGAATGCGGCTTCGCGCTGCAGCCCAACGCCGAGCGGCACCTGCGCGCGCGCATGCGGCTGGCCGCCATCTACCCGCCCACGCTGCTGGCGGCCACGCTCGCCGTGGCGGCGCGCTGCACCTTCAGCCTCGACGAGATCCGCTACCGGTACCCGAAGGAAACCGTACCGCCCGGCATGACCCCGGGCGAAGCCCTGGCCTGGTACGCCGAGCAGGGCGCCCAGGGCCGCTATCCGACGGGCGTGCCGGAGGCCGTGCGCACGCAGATCGCCAGGGAGCTCGACCTCATCGCGCACTGCCGCTACGAGATGTACTTCCTCACCGTGCACGACATCGTGCGCTACGCCCGCAGCCGGGGAATCCTGTGCCAGGGGCGGGGCTCCGCCGCCAATTCGGCGGTGTGCTTTTGCCTCGGGGTCACGGCGGTCGATCCGACCAAGACGCGGCTGCTGTTCGAGCGCTTCATCAGCAAGGAGCGCGACGAGCCGCCCGACATCGACGTGGACTTCGAGCACGACCGGCGCGAAGAGGTCATCCAGTACATCTACGACAAGTACGGCCGCGAGCGGGCGGCCATCGCGGCCGTGGTCATCAGCTACCGCACGCGCAGCGCGCTGCGCGACGTGGGCAAGGCGCTGGGCGTGGCGCCCGCGCTCATCGATGCCTTCGCCAAGGACCACCACTGGTTCGACGAGGCCATCGCCACCGACCGCCTGCAGGAACTGGCCGAGGCCGTGGACGAGCCGCTGGCGCCGCATGTCGCCGAGCTGTGGCTCAAGCTGGCGCGCGATCTGAAGGGCTTTCCGCGCCACCTGAGCCAGCACGTCGGCGGCTTCGTGCTCACCGAGGGCAAGCTCACGCGGCTGGTGCCCGTGGAGCCCGCCAGCATGGATGGCCGATCCATCATCCAGTGGGACAAGGACGACCTGGACGACATGCACCTCATGAAGGTGGACGTGCTCGCCCTGGGCATGCTGAGCGCGCTGCGCCGCGCCCTGGACCTGCGCGCCCTGCTGCGCGGCGAGCACTGGGACCTGGCCGGCATCCCGCGCGAGGACGGCGCCACCTACGACATGATCTGCGCGGCCGACACCGTGGGCGTGTTCCAGATCGAAAGCCGGGCGCAGATGAGCATGCTGCCGCGACTGCGCCCGCGCGAGCTGTATGACCTGGTGGTCGAGGTGGCCATCGTGCGGCCGGGGCCGATCCAGGGCGGCATGGTGCACCCGTACCTGCAGGCCCGGGAGCGGCGGTTGCGCGGCGAGCCGCTGGAACTGGAGCACAAAGAGTTGACAGAGGCCCTGGAGCGCACGCTGGGCGTTCCCATCTTCCAGGAGCAGGTCATGCAGATCGCCATGATCGCTGCCCGCTTCACGCCTGGCATGGCCGATGAGCTGCGCCGCTCCATGGCCGCATGGAAACGCACCGGTGGCGTCCACCATTTCGAACAGCCGTTCATGGAAGGCATGGCTGCCAACGGCTATCGCGAAGATTTTGCCCGGCGCATTTTTCAGCAGATCAAAGGGTTCGGCGAATACGGCTTCCCGGAGAGCCATGCCTACAGCTTCGCCATGCTGGCTTATGCGAGCAGCTGGTTCAAGTGCCACGAGCCCGCATGCTTTCTGGCGGCGCTGCTCAACTCGCAGCCCATGGGTTTCTACACGCCCTCACAACTGGTGCAGGACGCCGTGCGCCACGGCGTGCGCGTGCTGCCCATCGATGCGGTGCACAGCGACTGGGACGCGACCCTGGAGGGCGAGCCCCAGCCCGTGCGTGGCGTGGCCGACCCGCAGCCGGCCGTGCGCATGGGCCTGCGGCTGGTGGCCGGTCTGGCGAAGGGCGCGGCCGAGCGGCTGGTCGCGGCGCGCGCGGTCCAGGCGTTCGCCGGCACCGAAGACCTGGCCTTGCGCGCCCGGCTGGACCGCCCCGCGCTGCAGGCATTGGCCGCAGCCGATGCGCTGCGCTCCCTGTCGGGCCACCGGCGCCAGCAGGCCTGGGACGCCGCGGCGCAATGGCGCGCGCCGGCCTTGCTGAAGGACGCGGCGGTGAACGAGGCACCCCTGGCCCTGCCCGAGGCGCCCGAAGGCGAGGAGATCCTGTTCGACTACGCGGCCACGGGCCTCACGCTGCGCCGCCATCCGCTGGCGCTGCTGCGCGGCCGGCTGGAGCGCTGGCGGCTGTTGACCGCCCTGGCGCTGCGCGACATGCCCAACGGCCGCCGCGTGCGTGCCTGCGGCATCGTCACCGTGCGCCAGCGGCCGGGATCGGCCAACGGCACCATGTTCATCACGCTGGAAGACGAGACCGGGCCGGTCAACGTCATCGTCTGGCCGTCGCTCGTGGAGACCTGGCGCAATGCGCTGCTGCGCTCGCGCCTGCTGGCGGTGGAAGGCCTGTGGCAGTCCAGTCCGAACCCGCCGGGAACGCCGCCAGGGCAGGGCGCGGTGCGGCACCTGGTCGCCCAGCGCTGCAAGGACATGACCCCCTTGCTCGGCCGCCTGGCCCAGGCGCTGGACGGCAGCCGCGATTTCCACTGAGGCGTGGGCGAGTTTCCCGGGGAAGGGGGTGTCGGTGCAGCGCCTCGGCCTGCCTCGCTACTACTGCGGCTGCGGCTGCGGCTGCGGCTGCGGCTGCGGCTGCGCGGTGTGCCGATGCCAGCAGGCGCCCCTTTCAGGCACCACCGCGGCGCTCTCTCTCTCAAGCAGGGTAGCGTGACAGGTCCGGCTCGTCGAGCTGGCGGTTCATCAGCTTGGCGAACGCATCGCGCACTCCTGGCAGGCTGGCCAGATGCAGCGCGCCGTGCAGCAGGTGAATGCCCAGCCGGCTGTGGGGGTTCATCAGGCGGGGACCGATCTTGGGCACGTTCTGGCCCTGTTCAACCATCGGCCACATGGCTTTTTCATAGGCGGCGAAAGCCTCTTCGAGCCTGCCTCCATCGCCAGCCCGTGCGATTTCACCGGCCAGCACATAGGCGCCCGTGAGGGCCAGCGTCGTGCCGATGCCTGCCAGCGGGGTGGCGCACCAGGCGGCGTCGCCCGTCAGCACCACGCGCCCACGGTGCCAGCGCGCAAGGCGCACCTGGCGCAACGCGTCGAAGTAGAAATCGCTGGTCGTCTCCATGCCCGCGAGCACGCGTGGGGCCTGCCATCCGGCATCGGCGAACCGTTCGCGCAGAAAGCGCTTTTGCCTGTCCATGTCCCAGTCCTGCTCGCCCTCCGTGGGGCGCTGGATCGTCAGCATGGCGCGCGTGGTGCCGTGCCGGTCGGGCCGCAGCGAGACGCTTCGGCCGCCGGTGGTGTGATACCAGCGCCACATCCGGTCGTCGTCGGGTGCACGGGCGATGGTGAAGTAGGCGAGCGTCAGGTCCATCCAGCGCGGTTCGTTCTCGCCGGAAAACACCCGCTCGCGCGTGGTCGAGCCCACGCCCTCGGCGACGACCACGGCATCGAAGCGTTCCTGCTGACCGCCGGCAAAGCGCACGGTCGCGGCCGTGCCATCGTCCTCGATGGCCGCCACATGGTCCCCGAACCGGTAATCGGCCCGCTCGCGCGCCGCGTCGTACAGCAGCCGGGCGAGGTCCCCGCGCAGGATCTCCATCTCGGCGGTGGGGCCGTCGCTGGACAGTTCGTCGGTCTTGAACTCGGCGACGGCGTGGCCATCCTCGTCGATCCAGGCCGTGCCTTCCTCGCCCGTGCCCTGGTCCAGCGCTGCCTGCTCCAGCCCCATGCGGCGCAGCACCTCGCGGCCAACACCGCGCACGTCGATGTTCTGCCCGCCGTCGCGAAATGCCGGCGCCCGTTCGACCACGGTGACCTTGCAGCCGGACCGCGCCAGCGCCCAGGCGGCGGTGTTGCCGGCGACGCTCGCGCCGGTGATCAGGATGTGCCGTGGCATGGGGTTCTTTCCAGATGGGTTTCTCGAGCCTGCCGTGCGCAGGGAAGGCGCGCCGACGGAATGCGGGTCAAAAACGGCTTCGGCGCATATTGATCTAGGGGGTTGCGCTATTAAAAATATAGCAATCATGCCCACCTTGGAGCGCTTCAACGCACTTGAGCGTGCCTTTGCACGTCTCAGCGCGCCTTGGCCGGCGTGGAGGCTGGCGGCTTCGGGGCTGCCCCTGCGGCACCGCCCTGCACCTTGTCCCCGGCGCGGGCCAGCAGCACGGCGCAGTTCTCGTCGTCGTCCGCTGCAGGCACCGTGATGGGGGCCAGCGCCAGCGCCACCGGCGCAACCACGGCGGCCGCCACGGCGGCGCCCGCGCGCAGCAGCAGCGGGCCGGCTTCCAGGCCCACCTTGGGATCGGCGAACGGGCCCTTCACGTACAGCGGCGTGCGCAGCGAGAAGAACTTCCACTGCAGCGATTCGGGCTTGATGCGCAGGTCGAGGTGCTCGCGGCCCAGGTCGGCGGTGCCGGTGGCTTCCACCGTGGCCTCGTTGGTGCTCAGCTTCACCGAGCGGGTCTGTGCGATGCCGTCCTTCACCGCGAAGTCGGCCACGGCGCAGCGCAGCTGCACTTCCTTGTCGTCGCCGAAGAGCTTGGCCACCACCACGCTGCCCACGTTGAGCGCGGCCAGGTCCAGCATCTGCTTGCTGAAACGGCCATCGCGGATGTACAGGCGGGTCTCGCCGCTGGCGCTGCCCAGCATGCTGGCCACCGACTGGCCGCTGCCGTTCAGGGCCACGGCACCGTCGAGCCGGCCGAAGCTCTTTTCCATCAGCTCGACCTTGGGAAACAGGCCCGACAGCCGCAGCCCTTCCACGCTGCCGCGCAACTGGGCCTTGAGCGGCTTCGTGCGGCTGTCCAGCACCACGGTGGAATCGATCTTGCCCTGCGCCACGCCGAACTGCAGGGGCGAGAGGGTGAGCAGGGCGTTGTCCATCACCGCATGCACGCGCAGGTTTTCGATCGGCAGGCTCTCGTCGCGCACGATCTGCTGGCCGCTGAAGGTCAGGTCCAGGTCCATGGCGTTCCAGCGGTCGGTGGCGAACGCCACGTCGGGCAGTACCTTGCCGGGGCGCTTGGAGGTGCCTTTTTCCGCCTTGCCTTCGCCCGTCGGCGCACCCAGCACCGGCCCCAAGTCGGCCAGGCGCAGCTTCCTGGAGGTCATCGTGCCCTTGAGGCGCGGGCGTGGCTTGGCCGACGTGTAGGTCAGGCTGCCGTGCAGGTCGCTGCCCCCTACGGTGCCGTCGAAATCGCGGTACTCCCACACCGCGTTGTCCGGCTCCAGGCTGCCCACCAGCCGGCCGCGCGTGCGAAACGGCGGGGTGTTCGGCAGCACCAGGCCGGTGAGGTCGTACAGGTCGGCCATGCTCTCGGCCTTGAGCATCACCTTCAGGTCCATGCCCGACAGCGCGGCCGGGTTGGACAGGATGCCTTCCACCTCGGCTTCCACCGTGCCGGCCTTCGCCTTGAACCGCAGCGGGTAGTCCACGACCTTTTCGCGCAGGTCCATCACGTGCCCGCCTTCGCCCCGGCCCTGGATGCGGGCCTTGGCGTAGCGGCCCCGCACCTCGAAGCGCACGCCGTACGGGCCGGGCGCCTGTCCGGCGGGCGTGTCGATGGTCCCGAGCTTGGCGGTGAAGGCCAGGTCTTTCACGGCATCGGCATAGGCCAGTTGGCCATCGCGCACCACGAGCCGTCCCACGCCCACGCTCCAGGGATTGGGCTTCGCCGGCCCGCCGTCCTTGGCGGGGCGGTCGAAGGTCCAGTTGTTGCTGCCGTCGGCCTTGCGGGCCAGCGCCACGTCGGGCACGGTGAGTACCAGCGTGTCGATGGCCACATGGCGAGACAGCAGCGGCAGCAGCCTGAGCGATGCGCTCACGCTGCCGAGGGTGGCCATGGGCTGGCCGGTCGCGGGCACGGAGGCCGTGCTGTCGGCCGGTGCAGTCTGGGCGGGTGCGGAAGGCGCCGATGCGGCGGATGCCGAGGGCGTGGCCGATGCGGCCGCCTTGTCGGCACGCGCCTGCACCGTGGAGGTGGAGGCATCGTCCGTCTGCACATCCAGGGCCCCGAAGTGGCCGAAGTCCGCCCGGTTGTCCATCACCAGGCGGTCCGCCTGCACCGTGACGCCCGGCACCCAGCGGCGCCAGCCGGTCTCCACGGGCTGAGGCCACTGCCAGTGGGCGGTCAGATCGCCCTCGATGGCAAAGCGCCGGCCGGTGGCCTCGCTGACCTGCTGGTTGATCCAGGGCTTGGCCCGGTTCCAGTCGAACCACGCCACGAAGGCCAGCAACAGCAGCAGCACGACGAGCAGCCCGGCCACTGCGGCAAGGGGTAGCCGCGACCGCCGCCGAGGGGGGACGGGCGCCGCAGGGGTGGGCGAAACGGAAGGGGGCGAGGTCTCAGGGGGCATGGTCATAGGCGTTTTCTTCGGGCCATGCTAGCCCGCGCCTGCACTACCGGGACTCGCCGATGCTCGTTTACCGTTGTTGTCCTACAGGTCCCGGAAGGCTCGATCAAGCCTCTCCAAACCCTCTCATCCGATCTGGAACGCGTCGTGAACGGATGAGCGAAGCATTACCCAATCGACATTGACGATGGACGTTCGTCCATGACGTCGGTGGTGCCGTGATCAAAATGCAGGATCGGCGTGCACATTCGTCGTGGAATTCATCAAGGACTGAATCTTCAGACCAAACACTTCCAACTGAAAAGGTTTCGTCAACACCTGCATTCCTGACGGAAGTTGGCCGTGGCTGAGAACGGCATTTTCGGCATAGCCAGTCACAAACAGAACCCGCATGGAAGGATGGATCTTGCGGGCAGCATCCGCCAGCTGCCTTCCATTCATACCTCCAGGAAGACCAACATCGGTGACCAGCAGTGCGATGGACGCATTGTTCTGAAGCACTTGAATTGCACTGGAACCGGCTTCTGCTTCCAACACGTGGTAGCCCAGTTCCTGCAACATCTCCACCATGAACATTCGAACCGAAGCTTCATCATCGACCACGAGAATGGTCTCACCCAAGCCGACGGTGGAGATAGCAGGGGCACGATCCAGCGCATCCTCCGCCAAGATATCCTTGCCTGCGTACCGCGGGAGGAACATGCGGATCGTTGTTCCCACGCCCATTTCGGAATGGATCCGCGCTTGTCCTCCGGATTGGCGCGCAAAGCCATAGACCATCGAAAGCCCCAGGCCCGTGCCTACGCCAATCGGCTTCGTCGTGAAAAACGGGTCGAATGCCCGGGCCACCACATCTGCAGTCATGCCGGTGCCGTTGTCGCTCACGGAAATGCACACGTATTGGCCAGGCGACATCTGCTCCTCACCGGCTGCTCGCTCATCGAGCGTTCGATTGGCAGTCTCGACCACCAGCTTGCCACCATCGGACATCGCATCGCGGGCATTGATGCACAAATTCAAGAGCGCATTTTCAAGCTGACTTGGATCGGCACGAATGGGCCAAACGTCGATTCCGCATTTCACTTCCAACATGACGTGGGGTCCGATCGTGCGGCGCACCAGGTCTTCGAATCCACTGATCAACTGGTTGACTTTCACCACTTTGGGTTCCAGCGTCTGCTGGCGTGAAAATGCCAGCAGACGGTGTGTCAAAGCCGCCGCGCGCTTCGTGGCCGTCTGCCCGACAGTGACGTAACGCATCGCCCCAGAATCCTCGCCGAACCGCCGCTTGAGCAATTCCAGACTGCCTGAAATGGCTCCGAGAAGATTGTTGAAATCATGCGCCAAGCCACCCGTCAATTGGCCGACAGCCTCCATCTTCTGGGACTGCCGCAGCGCGGCTTCCGACTTCATCAACGCCGTGGTTCTCTCTTGCACTTGTTGTTCAAGCGAGTTTGCAAGGGCGTGCAAATTCTGCTCGGCGCGGCGGCGTTCCACTGCGTGCCAGGTTCTGTGCGCCACTTCACGGACAAGGTTCAGTTCCTCTGCGGTCCAATGGCGCGGGGCCGCATGGTGCAGGTAAAGCATCGCCACCTGATTCCCATCTTCGCCGACCGGCACATTGATAAGCGACTGGGCATGGATTGCAATAAATGCATCCGCATGATCGCGAGTGCGTGGATCGGTGCGCACATCTGCCAGCACGACGGTGTCGCCTTGCTGCAGGTTTTTGGTGTAACTGCCGAAATCGCGGCAGTTCAGGGTTCCCGCCAATGTGGAGATTCCCGGCGCATTCCAGTCGCGCTCGATGGTGATCGTTTGGGTGTTACGGTCCAGCACTCCGTACCCTGCACGGCTCACATCCAGAGCGCGGCCCAGGGCCTCTGCTGCGTGGTAAGCGATCTCACCAGGCTCACGGGTCGGTCCGTAGACCTCGCGATCCAGCAGTTCCAGCAATTCAGCGCGCCGCCTGCCCAGCATGGCATGGGTGATTTCTTGAGAGATGCCTGCAATGTAGGAGGGGCGGCCTGCCGCGTCATATTCCAGGCGCCCCAATATCCTGACCCATGCCAATTGTCCATCCGGGCGAAGGATGCGATATTCGATTCGGTAGTCTTTGCCAGTCGCAATGGTCTGAGCCACCGCCTCGCGCATCCGCATCAGATCATCGGGATGCACTGCGTTCTGCAAGTCTTCGTAAGTGAAAGGCAAAGACTCATCACGTCCGAAATTACTCTTGCAATGGTTGGACGCAATCAGCTCTTGCGCAGTCAGATCGAGTTGCCAGACACCCAAGTCTCCTGCATCGGTTGCGGCTCGCAGGCGGGCTTGTCCCGTCTCTATTTCTCGAACACGCTCGGCAAGCTCTATCGTCAATTGCTCGGCTTTTTCCTTCGCGTCTCGCAGTTCTGTCTCTGCCGCAATTCGAGCCGATCGCTCTGCCACTTCCCTTAAAGCGCGTTCTAGCACAGACGCCAATCGAGACAGGCGGCCCTTGCTCACATAGTCAGTCGCTCCCTGCTTGAGCAGTTCGACGGCATTGTCTTCGCCGATGACTCCGGACACGAAGATGAAAGGAATCATCGGTACCCGTTGGTGCGCCAGGCGAAGCGCATCGGTGCCGCTGTAGCCTCCCAAATCATGGTCTGACAAGATCAGATCGAATCCACCTCGCCCTAACGCTTCTGAAAAACTCTCTGCGTCCCTGACCCATTGCAAATTGGCATGCGGATAACTATGCAGCAAGGACTCTTGAAGCAGTTCTGCATCGAAAGCGGAGTCCTCCAGCAGTAGCACACTCAAAGGCCGCTCTGCGAGCGGGATGGACTCTGCGCGTTCACTCATACCGGCGGGTCGCACGCAGGGAGCCGGGCGGCGGTTCGTTGAGAACGGCCCAAAACACTCCCAAATCGGCAATCGCGGAAACGAATTGCTTGAATTCCACGGGCTTGACGACATAAGCGTTGACGCCCAACTCGTAGCTGCGCAGCAGATCGCTCTCTTCCTGGGATGAGGTCAGCATCACCACAGGAATACTGCGTAGCACCGGACTCTTTCGCACGGCCTCCAGTACCTCCAGTCCATTGACCTTCGGCAGCTTCAAATCGAGCAGGATCACGGCCGGATTGCCCTCGTCACGGCTGGCGTGGGCTTCTTCGCGACGCAAGTAGTCCAATGCCTCGGCACCATCGCGAAGCACTACCACGTCGTTGGCAAGTTGGCTTCGTTCGAGGGCAAGCAGCGTCAATTCCTGATCGCGTAGATCGTCCTCGACGAGAAGAATGGGTTTAAGCATGATCGGATGTATTTCCGATGGGTGAAGTAAGAAGCGCATTTTGCCCGGACTCGGGCAAGACGAAACCGAACGACGCACCTTGGCCTGGCTCGCCATGGGCCCACACCTTCCCGCCGTGCCGCTCCACGATCCGCTTGACGTTGGCCAGCCCGATGCCGGTACCTTCGAACTGCTCAGTCTGGTGCAAACGCTGAAAAACCTGGAACAGTTTGGTCACGTACTGCATCTGGAAGCCGACACCATTGTCTTGTACCTCCAGGCCTTCGCCTTCGGCGTTTCTCACGGCCCTTACCGTGACAACAGCTGGATTGCGATCACGGCTGTATTTGACGGCATTCGCAATCAGATTGCGTACCGCCACTTGCAACAACAATGGGTCTGCAACCAATACAGGCAGATTGGCTTCCACCTGCCATTCGATTTTGCGATCGCGCTCATGCCGAGAGATCTCGCGCACCAAGCCTTCAACCAGGCCGTTGCTATCTACCCGTTTGAGTTTCAGCGCCGTCCGACCCATGCGTGAAAAATCCAGCAGGGCGTCCACCAGTTGCCCAGCGAAAGCCGCTGCGTCTTTGACATGTCCCATGTAGCGGTGTGCACGCTGGCTCAGAACCTTGCCCTCCGTGTCCATCACCAAGTCCACATAACCTGCGATATGGCGCATTGGAGCGCGCAGGTCATGGGACACGGTGTATGAAAAAGCCTCCAACTCCTTGTTGACCCGGCCCAACTCGCTCGCGATGGCCGCCAATTCTTCGGCGCGCCGTAGCACGATACCGATCAGGGCTTGGCGCAATTCGCCAGCAGCGCTGACTTGCGCCCCGGACCATGGCAAGCATCGGCCGCTGATCTGTTCAACCCAGTTGTCGAAACTGCGGCGCGGATGGATCCGTCCTGCCGCATCAGGATGCAGGTCCTTGCGCGGGTCTCCGGCCCAGGTGACGGTCTGCACGATCTCCGGCCGGAACCACAGAATCACATGGCGATGCACTTGGGAAATGGAAATGGCCAATACGCCCGCTGCGGTGGACTGCCACTGGGCTGCCATTGGGAAATGGGCCGCCAACTCACTGCTCTCGTAGACGTCGCGGCCCATCCCTGCGATCCACCCTGCCAACTCAAGCAGCATATCCGTCGCAGGCGTATCGCCGGCAGTCCATGCTTGGTCGTCCAGCACCACTGCAGCACCTGTGGCGCGGGACATGCGCAGCAGCAGAGCCGGCTCGTGCACGATGCTGCGCAGGCTGGCATCGCTGTCAGACAATTGAGAGACGAGTTGCAGGGTGAGCTTGCGTAACTCCAATCGTGCCGCCACCTCGGCATTGGCCTGTTTTCCTTCGATTTGCATCGACAGCAACTGCCCCAGATGGCTGCACGCAGCCCGCATGCCCGCATCCAGATTGCGGGGCTCATGGTGATGGCAAGACGCCAATCCCCACAGCTTGCCATCGACCACGATGGATAACGACATGGACGCAAGCGTGCCCATGTTTCGCATGTACTCGAGATGCACTGGCGATACGCTGCGCAGAAACGCATACGACAAGTCGATGCCTTGTGCAATCGAACTCTCTTCAGCTGCCAGCAGTGGCACTGCCTCATAGTTGGCATCCGGGATCAGCCTGAAGCGGTTGGCCAGGTAGAGAGCGCGGGCTTGCTGCGGAATGTCGGTTGCCGGAAAGCGAAGACCCAGGTAGCTGTCGTAACCGGGCAGTACGACTTCCGCGAGTACCTCTCCATGTCCTTGGTGATCAAACCGATAGATCAGGCTGCGGCCAAACCCCGTCAATCGCTGAAGCTCTTGCGCAGCCAACTGGGTTAGATCATCTACCGTTTCAGCCGCTTGAAGTTTTGGAAGAAAATCACGCGCCACACCGTAGATCGGCTCTTCCGGACGCATCACTTTGGACTGCGGTTCGCACTCCACGATCAACTGCGTGGCGTGACGGTGGGCCCAGCAGATGTGTCTTTCCTGTGCAAATTCCAGCACCCCGACCTGCACTGAAGTGCCATCCGGCGGAACCGAACGAAGCGCTTCTCGTTCGAGTTTTGCCAAGGCTGCCATAGCAAGGCCTGCCCAGTTTGCACTCCACGCCCGCAGGGCCAAAGTGTCTCCGTCCAGCACCAGCATATGGCCATGAGACTGTATGGCGCCTGGGATTTGGATGGGCTCTCGGTCGCAAAGCGTAAGGTCAGGGCTTGAATTCAAGGCGTCATCAAGGTCAGCTGAAACGTTGGGAAAGCAGAACGCAGCGCGATGGGCCCTGGGTTTGCCTGTCAAAGAATATTTCTACCACGAGAAGGCATTCCATGCCTGAATTCGTCATCGATCGATGCTGGCCTGCAGGCGGTACGGGCTTTGATCGTTGACTGGTCATTTCGCGATGACACAGCGATACGCGGGCGGGATGGAAGGAAAGAGCGCGCTTCGTTCGAAGCGCTGAACAAGCGGATGCCGATGATTGGCATGTGGAGACTTCACTCGCCAATTTCCAACCGATGAATGAAGGGAGCCTCTCACAACCCCATGTTTGACGAATCCGAATAGGGAGGAGTGGGCGCCAGTAGCCGTTTGAGCGTGATGAGGCCCAGCAGCGGTCTGCGCCTGGGTGCATGAGGGGCCTTGCAGGC
>NZ_BQXK01000037.1:0-18672 GCF_030158995.1 Acidovorax sp. SUPP2825
CTCTCCCGGGACTATGAGCGGTTGCCGGAAGTGCTCGGCGGGCTACATTTTCTGGTGTTTGCAGTGCTCATGTTGCCCGCCGCTGCACGGGTGCTAGCTGCGGCGGGAAGTTCATAACACGCTCTAGCCCCATGGTCGACTTAGCCGACCTTAAACAGAAATTGAAGCAACGACTGCGCCCCGTAGATCCTCGGTTCAAGATCGCATGCATGAGCAGCATGGGCAACCTGCCGTGGACTGTGCAGGCGTAAAAAGCATGTTGCCTCCGACCATGTCGCGCATACGAGAAATTCGACGAAGCAAGGCTTTTGACTCAACGGCAAGATCGAACTTCTGTAACAAAGGCATGTTACGTCAGTCTCCGTTCCGGTTTCCTTCCTCGCCCCCACCATCGTCCAGCCAGCCCCGCACCACCCCGTTCGTCCAGCCAAACCCGTCCTGCAGCGGGTATTCGCCGCCATCGCCTCCGGTGGAGGGGCTGTCGCCGGATTCGCACAGCGAGTATTTTTCGACCAGCTTGCCCTCGTGGTCGTACACGTCCTGCACGGTTTTGACCCAGCGCGTGCGGATGTCGTCCGACAGCTGGCGGCAGCTTTCGTCGGCCGAGCCGTAGGCGGCGAAGCCCTCCACCGCCATCCACTGCAGCGGCGCCCAGCCGTTGGGGCGGTCCCACTGTTCTCCGCTGGCGGTCTCCGAGGTGGACAGGCCGCCCCGCACCAGCAGGCGCCGGCGCACGGTGGCGGCCAGCGCATGGGCCTGCTCGGGCGTGGCCGTGCCGGTGAAGAGCGGCACCACGGTGGCGGCATTGAGCGAGGGGCGCGGCGTGCCGGCCTGCCAGTCGTGGTCGAGGAAGGCGCCGGCGTCGGCGTTCCACAGCACGCGGGACATGGCCTCGGCACGCTGGCGGGCCCGGTGGTCGAACGCGTCGGCCATGGCCGTGTCGCCCACGCTGCGGCTCAGGCGGGCGATGGTGGTCTCGGCCTTGTGCAGCAGCGCGTTCAGGTCCACCGGCAGGATGCGCGTGGTGCCGATGGTGGACAGGGTCTGCGTGCGGCAGGTGCCGCAGGCGCCGTCGTCCAGCCAGCGCGCGCTGAAGTCCCAGCCCGACTCGGCGGCGGCGCGCAGGTCGCGGTACACCTCGTTCGCGGGGCGCTGGCATTGGGCGGCGGTTTCCACGTCCTCGCGCCATGACTCCTCCCGCGGCGTGTCGCGGTCGTCCCAGTAGCGGTTGAGCACGGCACCGTCCGGCAGCGCCACCACGCGGCGGTGGGCGCTGCCCGGGGCCAGGGTGTCGGCACCCTCCATCCAGAAGTCGTATTCGCGCCGCATCTGCGGCAGGTACTGCGCGGCGCCGTGCCCCGCGCACGATTCGCACAGTTCGGCCATCAACGAGAACACCGGCGGCTGCGAGCGGCTCAGGTAGTAGGTGCGGGTGCCGTTGGGCACGTGGCCGTAGGTGTCGATGAGGTAGGCGAAGTTGTCCGTCATCGTGTGCAGCAGGTGCCGCCGGCCGCTGCGCACCAGGCCCAGCATGGTGAAGTACGAATCCCAGTAATACATCTCCACGAACCGGCCGCCCGGCACCACGTAGGCGTGCGGCAGCGCCAGCAGCGATCCGCGCGGGGGGTGGTGGGCCGGGTGGCGGGTGAGCTCGTCCCACAGCGCATCGATGTGCGCCGCCATGGTCAGCCCGGGTTCGACCGTGGGGCCGTCGCAGGCGCGGGTCTGGGGCTTGAAATGCCGGTGCACGAAGGCATGCAGGTCGAAGCCCGGTGCCTGGCACTGCGCGCGGTAGGCCGCGAGGATGGTCTCGGGCGGCTGGCGCGGGGCGCAGTCCACGAAGGTCTTGGAGTCTTCGAAGATGCGCTGGCGCTGCACTTCGATGAAAAGCTCTTCATAGCGGTCCGCAGGCGTGTGGGTGTCGGCCGGCGGCGCCAGCGCGGCCGCGGCGCGCCGCGAGGCGCTGTGCGCACGGTGGTTGGGCGAATCGCCGCCCGGCAAGGACAGCGGCGGGGCGGCGGGAGATTCGGTGCGGGACGGCAAGGCGGACATTCGGGTTCCAGGCGAAGGGACCAAAGAGAAGGGTCGGCGGGGGATGGCCCTATTGAACGACGGCTGAGCCGACCGCGCCGGCCCGCGGCCCGGGCAAATGCGCAGGACAAGACGCCGAATCGGCGTCGGTGCCGCAGGGCATGCCGGCGCGCTTCGGGTCGCGCCTAGCGCCCGGGCGCCGCGCCCCGCAGGAAAAAGTCGACGGCCCGCACCACCCGCGCGTGGATGTCGGCGACGGAGACGGCCGGCGGGTCCTGCTGGTACAGGCGCGGCCCGGTTTCCGCGGTGAGCAGCGCCATGAACTGCATCGCCATGACCTGGGGATCGCCCTCGCACACCTCGCCGTGCGCCATGGCGGCGCCCATGAAACGGGTGAGCGCATCGATGCACTGGCGCGGGCCGGCGCCGTCGAACAGCTCGCCGATGTTGGAGCGGCCCGCGTCCGCCAGCACCATGCGGTACACCGAGAGCGCGCGGCGGTCGTTCAGCATTACCTGCAGCGCCTCGTCCCCGAACCGGGTCAGCGTGGGCCGCATCGGCGGGCGCGTTTCCAGCGCCGCCAGCAGGTGGGAGGTGGCGTCGGCCAGGTGGGAGGTCGCCAGCGACTGCACCACGGCGACGAACAGCGGCTCCTTGGACGGGAAATAGCCGTAGAGGGTGGCCTTGGAGCCCCCGAGCCGCTTGGCCAGCTCGTTCATCGACGCCGCCTCGTACCCCACCTCTTCGAACAATTTGGCCGCCGCTTCCACGATGGCATCCCGCCGCGCCTGGGTCCTGACCCGCATTCGCATCTCCAAAAGTGAACTAACTTGTACTCTTTACTTGACAGGGCTCCCTCGGGCAAATCATACTATACCGTACATGCATGTTCAGTTATAGACCCATCCCCTGGCCCCGCGGCCCGGGGCTGGACCCCTTTTCGTCCCTTTCTTTCGGAGAAGCTCCCATGCATGCCACCCCTTTTCTGCGCCCCGCGGCGCTCCTGCCCCTGCTGTGCGTTGCCGCCCTGGCCGGCTGCGCCAGCACGCAGCCCATCGCCTACACCGGGCTGCAGTCCGCGCCCCAGCTGCGGCCCAACCTGGACGACGACACCGGCCGCATTCCCTACCGCGTGGCATCGCACCGCGACTGGAGCCAGTACACCAAGGTGATCCTCGACCCCATCGTGATCTACAGCGGGCCGGACCACCAGTTCGAGGACGTGCCCGAGGCCCAGCGGCGCCAGTTGGCCGGCGACATGCGCCGGCAGTTCACGGCGCGGCTGGCCACGCGCTTTCAGATCGTGGCCCAGCCCGCCCCCGCCACGCTGCGCCTGCGCGTGACCCTCACCGGCGCCAAGCTCACCACGCGGGGCCTGAGCACCTTCACGCGCTTCGACCTCGGCGGCGGGCCCTACAACCTGGTGCAGGGCATCCGCGGCAAGGAAGGCACCTTCACCGGCTCGGTCAGCTACGCCGTGGAGATCTTCGATGCGGTGTCGAACCAGCTGCTCGACGCCTTCGTCACCAAGCAATACCCGAACGCGCTGAACATCGGCGCGACCTTCGGCACCCTGGATGCGGCGCAGGCCGGCATCGAAAAGGGCGCGCAGGAACTCACCGCCCAGTTCCAGTGACCGCCGCCATGATCCCCACCCACCCCGCCCCCCTGCCCGCCGCGGCCCCGAGGATTGCCATGCCCCTGATTGCCTTCGTTCGCGCCGCGTGCGTGTCTTCGCTTCTGGCCGCCTCCGCCCTGCCCGGCCATGCGGAACTGTTCACCTCCATGGCCTCCAGTGCGGGGTCGGCGGCTTCGAGCGCCTCGGACTCGATCGGCCATTCGAGCGGCGGCGGGGGCCGCGACCGGCGCCTGGCCGAGGGCGAGTACCGCGTGATCGGCGTGGAGCAGGTGCCCGGCCGGCCCGACGCCACGGGCCTCAGGCTGCGCGCGACCGATGCTGGCGCCGCGCGCGAGTTCGTGCTGAACCTGCCGCGCCAGGCGCAGGGCGCGCGGCCGCTCGCCGCCGGCGACCTGGTGCAGGCGCGCGAGCGGCCCTACGGCTTCGAGTTCGCGCGCGGCGACACCCGCGAAGCCTTCTTCCTGGTGCTGAACGACGACTGGTACGAGGAGATGGACTCCCGGCCGCTCGCCCTGTGATGCGGCGCGCCGCCTTGCCATCCGGCGTGCGGCCCCGGCGCGCGCTGGCGCGCTGGACCGGGATCGCCGCCATCGGCCTCGCTGCACTGGGGGCGGAGGTTCCGGTCCACGCCGGCACCTGGGGCCTGTGCGATACCGCCGCGCCGCTGAGCGCCACCGATCAGGACCGCATCCTGCGCTTCGCCGCGGTGGTCAAGCAGGTGCTCGACGCCTCGGGCCAGCGCGTGGCGCTGATCTCGCGCTCGGGCCTGGACCTGGGCCGCTTCGGGGTGCGCTACTCGCACGCCGGCCTGGCCCTGCGGCCGCAGCCGGACCGCCCGTGGGCGGTGCGCCAGCTGTACTACACCTGCGAGGAGTCGCGGCCCCGGCTGTTCGACCAGGGCATCCCGGGCTTCCTGATGGGCCGGGACGATCCGTCCCGGGGCTACGTTGCCATCGTGCTGCTGCCCGCGCTGCCCGCCGACGCGCTGGAGCGCACGGCCCAGGATAAGCGCGCCGCGCTGGCCTTGCTGGCGGCCGACTACAGCGCCAATGCCTACCCGTTCAGCACGCGCTACCAGAACTGCAACCAGTGGGTGGCGGAGATGATGGCCAGCGCCTGGGCACCGGCCGGCGACGCGCCCCCGACGCGCGAGCGCGCGCAGGCGTGGCTGCGCTCGGAGGGCTACCGGCCCGAGCCGATCGGGCTGGGATCGCACGGGGTGGTGTTCGCCGCGCATTTCGCGCCGCTGGTGCATGTGGACGACCACCCGCGGGACGACCTCTACGCGCTGCGCATGCGGGTGAGCCTGCCGGCCTCGCTGGAGGCCTTCTTGCACGATCGCATGCCGGGCGCGGAGCGCATCGAGCTGTGCCACGACCGCCGCCAGATCGTGGTGCGCCGCGGCTGGCAGGCGCTGGGCCCGGGCTGCGAAGCCGGGCCGCAGGACGAGGTGATCGCCCTCGATCCCTAGCCAGATGGGGCCGGACGGTTGCGCGGCGGCGTCAATTGCGCTGGCCGCCGGTGATGTACTGCTCCATCTGCTCGATGATGAACTGCTGCTCGGACATGATGTTCTTCACCAGGTCACCGATGGAGATCAGGCCCACCAGCCGGTTGGCGTCGTCCACCACCGGCAGGTGGCGCAGCCGGTTGTCGGTCATGAGCTGCATGCACTGCTCGCTGCTCTGGTGCGGCCGCACGAAGCGCACGGCGCGGGTCATCACGTCGCTCACCTGGGTGGCGCCGGAGGTGCGGCCCAGCAGGGCCACCTTGCGGGCGTAGTCGCGCTCGGTCACGATGCCGGCGATCTGCTCGCCCTCCATCACCAGCAGCGCGCCGATGCCCTTGTCGGCCATGAGCCGCAGCGCATCGAGCATCGAATCGGAGGGCCCGATGGTGTGGACCTGGGCATGGGGCTTGGACTTGAGGATGTCGGCGACTGCGGTCATGGGGCCTCCCTGAGTGAAGTGGCATGGATGGCCGCAGTTTCCGCCCAACGGCGGGGTGCGCGCAACAGGGGTTTGCGAAGCCGCCCGGGGCGGCGATGCAGTTGGTTGCAAACCCGCGCGCCGCCGGTCGCCCGGCCCTAGGACCGCACTTGCGTTTTCAGCTCAGCGTCGCCCACCGAACAGGCCGCCGCCCAGCTTGACCAGGTCCGACAGGCCGACCTGGCCGTCGCCGTCCTGATCGAGCAGGCTGCCCAGCGCGCCTCCACCCAGGCCGCCCAGGCCACCCGGCTGCTGGGCGCGGTCGCGCTCGTGACCGAGGGTTCGGCCCAGGCTGCCGGCATCCAGCCCGCCGGACTGCACGCGCTGCGCGAGGAACGACATCACGATGGGCGCGAGCAGCTGGAGCAGTTGCCCCGCGTTGGCGCCCAGGCCCGTCGCCTGGCCCAGCCCGGCCTCGGCCTGCGAGCGCTGGCTGCCGAACACGTGGCCCAGGATGTCGGCGCCCTGCCCGCCCGCGGCACCGCCGCCGCCCAGCAGCGCCCCCAGGAGTCCGCCCAGGTCCAGCCCGCCCGCGCCGCCGCCGGCGGCCGGCTGGTGGTCGCGCTGCAGGGCACCCAGCAGGGCCTCGGCGCCCTGTGGCTGCGCGGCGTTGCGGCCCAGCGCGCCCAGCAGCAGGGGCAGTGCGGTCGCCACCGCGGAACGGGTCTGTGTGGCGTCGGTGCCCAGCTGGCTGGACAGCTGCTGGAGCGGGGCCCCTTGCAACTGGGCCATCAGTTCATCGGCCAGGGAGGGGGTGGACGGGTTCATGGGCAGCTCCTTCATCAACATTCGGTGCGGGTGGCAGCGCCTGGGCGTTGCCGTGGGCGTAGCGGCCGGATATCGGCCCCGGGCCCCATGCTATCCGGCCGGGCGCGCCCACGGCCGCCGCCTTTGGCTTCAAGCCCCCCGCGCGGCGATCAGCGATGGGCCGGGGCGCGCCGCCTTGCGCAGGGCCACGGCATCGGACGCCGCGGCGCCGCGCGGGCCGCCGTGCACACGGAACACCTGCACCGCGTCCGACACGGTCTGCGCCTGGGACTGCAACTCCAGCGCCAGGGCGGCGTTCTCCTCCACCAGCGCCGCGTTCTGCTGGGTGATGCCGTCCAGGTGGGAGACCGCGCTGTTCACCTGCGAGATGCCGGCCTGCTGCTCGTCGGCCGCGCTGTGGATCTGGCCGATGAGGGCGCCCACGCGGCGCACCAGGTCCAGCGACTCCTGCATGGTCTTTTGCGCGCTCTCGGTGCGCTGGCGGCCTTCGCCCACCTTCTCGGCCGACTGGTCGATGAGCTGGCGGATCTCGCGCGCGGCGGTCAGCGTGCGCTGCGAGAGGCTGCGCACCTCGCCGGCCACCACCGCGAAGCCCCGGCCCTGCTCGCCCGCCCGCGCCGCCTCCACCGCCGCGTTCAGCGCGAGGATGTTGGTCTGGAAGGCGATGGAGTCGATGAGCTGCGTGATCTCGCCGATGCGGCCCGAGGCGGCCTGGATCTGCTGCATGGTGGCGGCCACGCCGTCCACCGCGCCGCTGGTGCGCTCGGCCACGCCCGTGGCCTGCCGCGCCAGGTCGGCCGCCTGGCGGGCCGATTCGGCCGTCTGCTGCACGGTGCCGGTGATCTCCTCCATCGAGGCGGCCGTCTCCTGCAGGTTGCTGGCCTGCGTCTCGGTGCGGCCGGACAGCTCCTGGTTGCCTTGCGCGATGGCGCGGCTGGACACGCGCATCTTCTCGGTCTCCTGCAGCACATCGCGCACGATGGACTGTAGGTTCACGTTGAGCTGGCTCAGCGCCTTCTGCAGGTCGCCCACGCCGTCGGAGCGGGTCACGCGCATGCGCTCGGTCAGGTCGCCCGCCGCCATGCGGTTGGCGGCGCGCACCATGTCCGACAGCGGCAGCACGGCCACCCGGCGCACCTGGGCGAAGGCGCCCATCGCCACGCCGGCCACGGCAGCCCAGGCGGCGGCCGAGAACAGGCCCTGCGCGTCATCCACGAGCCCCGCCAGGAAGGCGGCCACCAGCACGGCCAAAAACGCCATGGCCACCTGGCCGCCCACGCCGATGCGGGTCCACTCCGCGATGCGGCCCAGGGCGGTCAGGCGTGCCAGCCGGCCTGCGCGCAGCACGTGCACCGGGCGGCCGGCCTCGGCCTCGGTGCGCATGCGGGCATAGAGCGCGTCGGCGGCCTGCACCTGCTCGCGGGTGGCCTCGGTGCGCACCGACAGGTAGCCCACGGGGCGGTCCCCTTCCATCAGCGGGGTGACGTTGGCCATCACCCAGTAGAAATCGCCGTTCTTGCGCCGGTTCTTCACCGCGGCCGACCAGGGCCGGCCCTGGCCGATGGTGTCCCACATGTCGCGGAACGCCTCCTCGGGCATGTCGGGGTGGCGGATCAGGTTGTGGGGCTGGCCCAGCAGGGCCTCGCGCTCGTAGCCGCTCACCTCGATGAACATCGGGTTGCAGTACAGGATGCGCCCTTTCAGGTCGGTGGTGGACACCAGGGTTTCGCCGGAAGGAAACGGGTATTCCTGCGTGCTGACCGGAAGATTTCTTCGCATGGGAAGCCTTTCTGGGGAAGAAGCTTTTGTCTCGTACGGACGGTGCGGCACGGCGCCGCGGGCCCCTGCGGGGATGCAGTGCGGCCGATGGTAGGTGGCGCATACCGGCTTGTGGAAACCTTTCGGCCGGGGCTTGATCTGGGTCAAGAGCCCGGGTACGCCGCGAACGCGGACCGTCGTTTCCCGACCACCCATTTGCTATTAATTTAATAGCTACCAAGACAATGAAAACCCCGGCATGCAGGCGATTTGGCCCTCGAAACCCCGTTCCGCCCCGCAGAAACCCTTCGGATCGACGGCCCGGCCGGCCGGCGGCCCGCCAGCGCGGCCACACACTCCCGGGGCCAGCGCCCGAGGGGCCCGCCACCGCCTGCGAGGGGCGCGCGCGGCCCGCAGGCGGCATGAAGGTTGCAAGGTCCGGACACGAGGCCCGCCGGAGGGCTTTCCAGCCTGCTACAGCTTCACACGATCTTTTCAATTGACCGTCAGAATGCTCGCCACAACGAAAGCCGTGCCCTGTCCATGAATTGCCCACGCCCCGCCACACGCTCGCTGCCCTCCACGCCCGCTGCCATGGCCCCACGGCCCTCCTCCTCCTTGACTTCTTCCTGTATGACCGCTGTCCCCGATGCCCTGCGCCGGGCCGGCGCTGCCGTGCTGGCGGCCGCCTTCGTGGTGGCCGGGTGTTCGGACAAGGCCGCCAAGCAGCCCGCGCCGCGCGCCCCGGTGGAAGCCGGCGTGGTCACGATCCAGCCCGAGCGGCAGTCGATCACCACCGAGCTGCCCGGGCGCACCAGCGCCTTCCTGGTCGCCGAGATCCGGCCGCAGGTGGGCGGCATCGTGCAAAAGCGGCTCTTCACCGAAGGGGCGGACGTGAAGGCCGGCCAGGTGCTGTACCAGCTAGACGCCTCGCCCTTCGAGGTGGCGCTGGCGAGCGCCGAGGCGTCGCTGGGCAAGGCGCAGGCCACCGTGGGCACGGCCGAGACCAACGCGCGGCGCAATGCCGAGCTGGTCAAGATCGATGCGATCAGCCGGCAGGTGTATGACGACAGCCAGGCGGTGCTGGTGCAGGCCCGCTCGGACCTGGCCGTGAACCGCGCGGCGGTCGAGAACGCCCGCATCAACCTGGGCTATACCCGCATCAAGGCGCCCATCTCGGGCCGCACCACCACCTCGGCCGTGACGCCGGGCGCGCTGGTGACCGCCAACCAGACCACGGCGCTCACCACCATCTCGCAGATCGACCCGCTCTACGTGGACGTGACCCAGTCCAGCACCGACGTGCTGCGCCTGAAGACCGACCTGGCCAAGGGGCGCTTTCAGCGCGCGGGCGAAGGCCAGGCGCGCGTGGCGCTCAAGCTGGAGGACGGCAGCACCTATGCCCAGGCCGGCCGGCTGCAGTTCAGCGGCGTGACGGTGAACCCCGCCACCGGCGCGGTCACCCTGCGCGCGGTGTTCCCCAACCCGGACGGCCTGCTGATGCCGGGCATGTACGTGCGCGCGGTGCTGGAGACGGGCGTGAACGAGCAGGCACTGCTCGTGCCCCAGCAGGGCGTGACGCGCGACACCGCCGGCAACGCCAGCGTGCTGCTGGTCAATGCCGAGAACAAGGTCGAGCGCCGCAAGATCCAGGTCGAGGCCGCCGTGGGCAACCGCTGGCAGGCCGTGGGGGGCCTGGCCGCCGGCGACCGCGTGGTGGTGGACGGGTTGCAGCGCGTGAAGGTGGGCGACACGGTCAAGCCGGTGGAGGTGGCGGCCAGGGCGGCCGCAGCCCCGGCAGGCGGCGCCTCCTCGGCGGCACCGGCCGCATCGGCGGCACAGGCGGCACCGGCCGCGGCCGCGGCGTCCGGCGCTGCGGCCTCGGCCGCCCGCTGAAGGACCGCCCGCCATGGCACAGTTCTTCATCAACCGGCCCATCTTCGCGTGGGTCATCGCCATCGTCATCATGCTGGCGGGGGCCATGTCCATCAAGACATTGCCGCTGGAGCAGTACCCCAACATCGCACCGCCGCGCGTGTCCATCAGCGCCACCTACACCGGCGCCTCGGCCAAGACGGTGGAGGAATCGGTCACGCAGGTGATCGAGCAGCAGCTCAAGGGCCTCGACAACCTGATCTACATGGGCTCGACCAGCGATGCCTCGGGCGGCTCGCGCACCACGCTCACCTTCAACGCCGGCACCAACATCGACGTGGCGCAGGTGCAGGTGCAAAACAAGCTGCAGCAGGCCATGTCGCGCCTGCCGCCCGCCGTGCAGAGCCGGGGCGTCACCGTCACCAAGGGCGGCAACGACTACCTGATGATCGTCACCTTCACCTCGCCCGACCCGAGCGTGACGCAGGTGGACATCGGCGACTACATCTCCAGCAACCTGGTGGACGTCATCAGCCGCATCGACGGCGTGGGCGACGTGGCCACTCTGGGCACGCCCTACGCCATGCGCGTGTGGATGGACCCGGCCAAGCTCGAGAAGTACGCGCTCATGCCGTCCGACATCGGCAACGCCATCAACGCGCAGAACGCCCAGGTCTCCGCCGGCCAGCTGGGCGCCCTGCCCGCCGTGGGCGAGCAGCAGCTCAACGCCACCATCACCGCGCGCAGCAAGCTGCAGTCGAGGGAAGAGTTCGAGAACATCGTTCTCAAGTCCACCGTGGACGGCGCCATCGTGCGCCTGAAAGACGTGGCCCGCATCGAACTGGGCGCCGAGAACCTCACCATCACCTCGCGCCTGAACGGCCAGCCCGGCGCCGGCATGGGCGTGGTGCTGGCCGACAGCGCCAACGCCATGGCGGTGGCCAACGCGGTGAACGCCAAGATCGCCGAGCTGCAGCCGTTCTTTCCGTACCAGCTCAAACCCTTCACCAGCTACGACACCACGCCCTTCGTGAGCGCCTCCATCGAAGAGGTGGTCAAGGCGCTGGTCGAGGCCATGCTGCTCGTGGTGCTGGTGATGTACATCTTCCTGCAGAACTTCCGCGCCACGCTGATCCCGGCGATCGCGGTGCCCGTGGTGCTGCTGGGCACCTTCGGCGTGCTGTCGGTGGCGGGCTACTCGATCAACACGCTGACCATGTTCGGCATGGTGCTGGCCATCGGCCTGCTGGTGGACGACGCCATCGTGGTGGTGGAGAACGTCGAGCGCGTGATGAGCGAGGAGGGCCTGCCCCCGAAGGAGGCCACGCGCAAGTCCATGGCCGAGATCACGCCCGCGCTGGTGGGCATCGCGCTCACGCTGTCGGCGGTGTTCATCCCCATGGCGTTCTTCGGCGGCTCCACCGGGGTGATCTACCGGCAGTTCTCCATCACCATCGTCTCGGCCATGGTGCTGTCGGTGCTGGTGGCGCTCACGCTCACGCCGGCGCTGTGCGCCACGCTGCTCAAGCCCATCCCCCAGGGCCAGCACAGCCCGCACGGCGCGCCGCGCCGGGGCGTGCTGGGCTGGGTGGACCGCTTCTTCACCGGCTTCAACCGCCGCTTCGACCGCACCGCCGACGGCTACCAGCGCGGCGTGGGCCGCATCGTGCGCCGCGGCGGGCGGATGATGCTGGTCTATGCGCTCATCGTGGGCGGCATGGCCGTGCTGTTCATGCGCCTGCCCACTTCGTTCCTGCCCAATGAGGACCAGGGCGCCGTGCAAGTGCAGATCACCCTGCCCCCGGGCGCCTCCAACACCCGCCTGCAGGTGGTGATGGCCGAGGTGCAGAAATACTTCGCCGCGCAGCCCGACGTGGTGAGCTTCAACTCCATCACCGGCTCCAACGGCGACCAGAGCTCGGCGCGCGGCTTCGTGCGCCTCAAAGACTGGAGCGAGCGCCCCCTGGCCTCGCAAAGCGCCGACGCCATCGCCCGCAAGGCCACGCGCGATCTGTCCAGGATCCGCGACGCGCGCATTTTCGTCGTGCTGCCGCCCGCCGTGCGCGGCCTGGGCGCCAATGCGGGCTTCAACTTCCAGCTCAAGGACCTGAACGGCCTGGGCCACGACGCGCTCGTGGCCGCGCGCGACAAGGTGCTGCAGCTGGCCGGCCAGCGGCCCGAGCTGTCCAACACCCGCAGCAACAACCTGGACGACACGCCGCAGCTGGGCGTGGCCATCGACGACGCCAAGGCCGGCGCCCTGGGCCTGGCCACCACCGACGTCAACAACACGCTGGGCAGTGCCATCGGCGGCACCTACGTGAACGACTTCCTGAACAAGGGCCGGGTCAAGCGCGTGTACATGCAGGGCGATGCGCCCTACCGCATGCTGCCCCAGGACATTGCGCCCTGGACGGTGCGCAACAGCCAGGGCCTCATGGTGCCGTTCTCGGCGTTCTCCAGCACCAGCTGGACCTACGGCTCGCCCCAGCTGCAGCGATACAACGGCAGCCCGAGCTACGAATTCGTGGGCGACGCGGCCACGGGCGTGAGCTCCGGCGCGGCCATGGACGCGGTGGAAAGCATCATGAAGGAGATGCCGCCCGGCATCGGCTACGAATGGACGGGCGCCTCCTACCAGGAGCGCCTGTCGGGCTCGCAGGCGCCGCTGCTGTATGCCGTGTCCATCCTGTTCGTGTTCCTGTGCCTGGCGGCGCTGTACGAAAGCTGGTCGGTGCCGTTCTCGGTGATCCTGGTGGTGCCGCTCGGCATCGTGGGCGCGCTGCTGGGCATCGGCATCCGCGGGCTGTCCAACGACGTGTATTTTCAGGTCGGTCTGCTCACCACCGTGGGGCTGTCGTCCAAGAACGCCATCCTGATCGTGGAGTTCGCCACCCAGCTGCAGGCCCAGGGCAAGAGCGTGATCGACGCCACGCTGGAGGCCGTGCGCCTGCGGCTGCGCCCCATCCTCATGACCTCGCTGGCCTTCGGCTTCGGCGTGCTGCCGCTGGCCATCGGCACGGGCGCCGGCGCGGGCGGGCGGCAGGCCATCGGCACCGCGGTGCTGGGCGGCATGATCTCCGCCACCGTGCTGGGCATCTTCTTCGTGCCCGTGTTCTTCGTTCTCATTCGCGGCTTCTTCGCCGACCGGGCCGCCAAGGCCGGCGGCCCGCCCACCGGAGCCCCCGCATGACGCCGCGCCAAGCCCTCGCCCACCCCGCCCTCCGCCCGCTGGCCTGGGCGGTGGCCGCCACCGTGGCGCTGGCCGCACTGCCCGGCTGCACCAACCTGGCGCCGCCCTACCAAGCGCCCGCGCTGCCCGTGCCGGCGGCCCTGGGCACGGGCTCCGTGCCGGTGACCGTGACCGCGCCCGCCCCCCTGGGGGACGGGTCCGCCACGGCGGTCCCGGCCGATCCGCTGGACCGCCCCCTGGAATGGGCCGAATTCTTGCAGGAGCCCCGCCTGCGCGCCCTGGCCGAGATGGCCGTGGCCAACAACCGCGACCTGCGCGTGGCCGTGCTGGCCATCGAGCGAGCGCGGGCGCAGTACGGCGTCTCGCGCGCCGACCTGTTTCCCGGCGTGAACGCTACGGGCGCGGGCAGCCGCAGCCGCACGGCCGACGACCTGACCACCGCGGGCCGCTCCAACATCAGCGGCCAATACAGCGCGCAGCTCGGCTTTGCCAGCTACGAGATCGACTTCTTCGGCCGCGTGCGCAACCTGAACGACGCCGCGCTGCAGGAGTTCTTCCGCGCCGCCGAAAACCGCCGCAGCGTGCAGCTGAGCCTGGTGGCCGAGGCCGTGAACGCCTGGCTCACCCTCGATGCCGACGGCCGCCGCCTGCAACTGGCGCGCGACACGCTGCGCACACGCCAGCAGTCGCTGGACCTCACGCAGCGCAGCCATGCACTGGGTGCCACCTCGGGCCTGACCCTGGCGCAGACGCAGACCACGGTGGACACAGCGCGCGCCGACGTCGCCACCTACACCGCACAGGTCGCGCGCGACCGCAACGCGCTCGCGCTGCTGGTGGGCGCCACCGTGCCCGACGACCTGCTGCCGCCCGTGGCCCTGGCCGCCGCGGCGAATGCCGCGCCCGCCACGGTGCCGCCCGCCAAGGCAACGGGAACGGGAACGGGAACGGGCCCGGCCGACGGCATTTCGCGCAGCAGCGCCCCCCGCAACACCAGCACCGCCATCGTGCCTGCCACACCGGCCGCCACCTTGCTGGCCGTGCCCGCCGACCTGCCCTCCGGCGTGCTGCTGCGCCGGCCCGACGTGCGCGCGGCCGAGCGCACGCTGCAGGGCAGCTACGCCAGCATCGGCGCGGCGCGCGCGGCATTCTTTCCGTCCATCACGCTCACCGGTTCCATCGGCACGGCCAGCAATGCGCTGTCGGGCCTGTTCGACGGCGGCAACGGCACCTGGAGCTTCGCGCCGCAGATCCGCCTGCCGATCTTCGACGCCGGCCGCAACAACGCCAACCTGCGCGTGGCCGAAGTGACGCGCGACACGGCCCTGGCCCAGTACGAAAAATCCATCCAGACCGCGTTCCGCGAAGTGTCCGACGCGCTAGCCGACCGCGCCACGCTGGACGAGCGCCTGGCCGCCCAGCGCTCGCTGCTGGACGCCACCCAGCGCGCGCTGGACCTGTCCGACGCGCGCTACCGGCTCGGGGCCGACAGCTTCCTCACGGTGCTGGACGCGCAGCGCTCGCTGTACGCGGCGCAGCAGACGCAGATCACCCTGCTGCTGGCCGAGCAGACCAACCGGGTCACGCTGTACAAGGTGCTGGGGGGTGGCTGGGCCGCAAGCGGCGCGGGCGCGGCGGCGGACGACCCGATGCTGCGCTGACGCGAGATGCGACAAGAGGGATCTTTCAAAATCAACCGCTCTCTTTCAGACCTAAAAAACCTGACCGTCCTCTTGCCATAACCACACCCCGCAGCGCGCTCAAGTTCGACCTGTGGCCTGCACAAGCAAAAACGCCAGGCACCGGTGGAATGACAAACGCCTGAGTGAAGCTGGTCCAGGCACAGACACAGGCAAGGGGATGTGAATGCCACGCCCCAGAAGAAGCATGGCAAGACTTTCTTCAGCCAATAGCTCAACGTGGGCGTGGACCTCGAGCACGGCTTCATACGCGCCTTGCCCCTGGGCACGACCAGCGAGCACGACGGGCGCTACTTCGAGGAGGTGCTGGGACATGCACAACACCGGGAGGGCAGTGCATGCGGACAAGGCTTAGTGCGATCCGCCAAGTAGCCAGATGCTGAGCGCTTGGTTCCGTGGATGCGATGCAGCAGGCCCGGCCAGGCCGGGCCGGGCCTGCCTTTGAGCAATTGCCAGAGCAAGCGCGACCAGCGAATCGCAAGAGACCGCCCTCTCAAAACCTCCGAATACGCAAGTTTTAGCGTCGTAGCTTGTTGATTTACAAGAGCGTCGATTGGCTGGAATCGGGGTTTTGAGAGACTCCCATTTGCTTCGGATATTTGCAAACGTCTTCGCGTTCATGTTGGGTGGGTCCGCGCATCCCTCGAAAATGTTTCAGCGTCTAAGAATAAAATCGCCCTCAAAAAATTCAGCAGCAAATTGTTACCCGCTTCGCAAGCCGCACCTCGAACCGCTTCATTTGCCTATCATGAAAAATGCAGTTTCCAAGTTTTTTTGCTTTTCCAGTCCTAGACATGATTCCGATCCGAGCGGCCGCGATGCGCAAGACGTTGCCGGCACAAAAACACCTTCAAAATCCAAGTCAAACCACTCCCCTTCAGGGTTGACGCATAAAAAACCCTCCAATGGCGCATCTTTAAGGAAGTCAAATCAGATCAATAACCATAATTCAAAAATAATTGATCTTTTTTCTTCTTGCATCAAGGGCTCCGAATCGAAGACTGAGCGTGCTGAAAATATTTTTCAAAAAAACCGCTTGCTTTCATTGGAGAGAAGAAACAAAGCTCGTGCAGACGCCTTGAGCGGGTCATTCGATACCGCTCTAGATACCAGGAAAATTGTCGAAAAAAAATCAATCGAACAGATTGCAAGCGAGTCTGGCGTTTCGACCGATGAGCTTGAAAAACATTTTCAAGATGGGCTCGATGATTTTTTTGAAAAAACCAAGAATTCTAACTGGCGGTCTTATGGAGAATATGCCCCATTAGTTGAAAATCTTTACAACATCTTTCTGCACAGCCAAGATGAGCAAGCCCCTTCGTGGGTTAAAAAAGCTCGCAGCTTTGATTCTTTCGTGGCGCATTTTTGCCCCCAAGCAAGTAAAAAATCTCAATCAGATCTTATTTCTCAGATTGAATATTTTTGCCGCCAATCATTACCACCGATGCTCCAGCGGACCTCCCGCTGGGGAGCGGATAATGATAATATTCAGCCCATCTACAATGGTCCTAGAAATTGGTTGAAACTTCCTCAAGCATTAGTGACCAGGGAGGTGATCGAGGAAGCCCGCGAGTTAATCAACAATGGATACTGGGAAAAAGACGATCTCTTTGTACATGGGACAGGCTCTGCGGCAATTGATAACTTTGCAAAGAATCAAGCAATTTGGTCTGCATCATTGGCACTCAGCAAAGGCGACAAAGTCGCGACAGGAGAATTTGCAAGTTACATATCTTCACATGACGGGGAGACTTCAGTCAGTGGAGGCAATTCCGGTTTGGGGAACGTTTATACGAGTGAGGAAGGACTAAGCTCACAAAGCTACACAATGCAACGTTGGTTTGACGAGTTACCAGTTACATTTGGAATTAGCAAGACAAAGCAGAAGGAATACAACGTACATAATAATGTGGAGCGATCATATAGGAATCCCGGCAACGAAGGCATTACCGTGGGTCCAATCGTTCCTTTAGAAAATGTGGTGGCAATATCAGCACCTAAAACAGACGAGGCGCGAGTCAGATCATGGATCGAAACCCATTGCCCTCACGCCCAATTCATATCGTATGAGGCAGCTACGCTTTTAGACTCCAAGACTTTGCTTGGTTTGCTACCTCATTGATAAGTCGGTGTAGGCAGACCAACCGGGTCACGCTGTACAAAGTGCTGGGGGGCGGCTGGGCCGCCAACGGGGCGGGGGCACCGGAAGACCCGCTGCGCTGACTGAGGGGCTTGCCGCAGGCGGGGGCAACCCTGCGGGGTCTTCAGTGCCCTTGGCTGGCTGGTGCGCGCAGGGGCGCCCTGCCGGATATTGCCCAATGCCCCGCAGCCTCGGGGGGGAACAGGCGCAGCGTCTGAGCGAAGGCGTGCAGCAGGACACGGGCCACTCGGTACAACGGCGGGGCGATGCGGTAAAAGCGGCGCCCAAAGCGACCATCCAGGCGCTGTGTGACAGAGCGAACTTCGGGTGGGGAGCGAAGTTCCGCAGGCTTTCTCGGAATGGCGAGCGATTGCCAGAAGCGTCGGGAATGTCCATCTTCAGCGACAGCCTGAACGGCTTTGCCGGCGTGGTCCAGGGCCGTAGCGGGCGCGCCATTCGGCGGACTGCGCTTCATTCCGAATCAGCAACCAGGCAGCAGAGCGGCCTGTTGCGGCAGGCACCCGCAGAGCGGCATTCGTTTTGCCGGACGGCGATTCGCCAGAGGCCTGCCAGCCATTTCCAGCCTTCCTAACATCGAAATTTTTACTTTTGCGATTTAGTCAAGGTCATGGACATACGCGCTGATTCACCTCGCCGATCCACACAAGCGAGCCCTGTACGTTCCCCAGAATCAAGCGTTGCCGGCGCTGCCAGCGGCCCTCCAGATGCCTTTGAAAATTCCGATTCGCCCTTGCAGCCGCGCCGGCGCGGCGTGAAGGCGGCCGCCGATTCGACGGCGATGCGCCCGCGGACTTCGATCACGCAGGCGGGCGCCGTCAACGCCACCATGGACGGCTTCGCGTCGAACATCGGCAACGGCGACAAGACGCTTGTCGTCGTCGGGGGTGGGACCACGGCGATGACCTATCTTGCTACGGCGGAGATAGGCAAGGAGTACACCCACGTCGCGATCGTGGGCGACAAGGGTTATTGGTCCAGGCAGTCGCACCGGCTCGCGCAGCCGCACCACATCTTGGCCCTGCCCGAACAGCCGAGCGCGCGATTCGTGGACCCCAGCGAACACGACGCGTCTCGGAACATTCTTCCGCACGACGACCGCTCGGCCATGTGCACTCGAACGACTACCAGAAACGCATGCTGGATTTGGGTGAGCGGACCGTGGATCGCCTCAAAAGCGAAGGGCGACAGGTATTGGTCGCCAGCGACGTTTCCATCGGCAGGATCGAGCAAGATGGGGAAAGCTATCGCCTGGAGAGCCGCCAGGGACAGCAGTCCATGCGGGCTCACAAGGTCGTCGTGGCCACGGGGCCTTCGCCCGGACGCAGCTTGGCGGCAAAGCAGCTTCCGCAGCGTTCGCCATCCATGCCGTTGCCCCAGGTGTTGACCTACAACGACATCCTCACGCCGGCGATCGCGGAAAAGATCAAGGACAAGGGGGAGCCTCTCACAACCCCATGTTTGACGAATCCGAATAGGGAGGAGTGGGCGCCAGTAGCCGTTTGAGCGTGATGAGGCCCAGCAGCGGTCTGCGCCTGGGTGCATGAGGGGCCTTGCAGGCC
>NZ_BQXK01000038.1:0-14513 GCF_030158995.1 Acidovorax sp. SUPP2825
TCAGGTAAGGCGCAGCGAAGCTCCATTCTTCATCGCTGACGTCTGTTGGGTAGGGCTTGCGGGGCATCTGCAAACTCTACCCTTGGCTTCGCTCTCACGGAGCAAAGTTCATAACACGCTCTAGGCCTTGCGCATTGTTCGATATGCACCACTATGTTCAGCTTGTCGCATTTAAGAAGTTTTTCACTTATTGAGCGCTCGCCTTCACTGGCATTGAATTTGGCTGGCAAAAAGACGGCGAGAGTGTGAAGGACTTTCATTGCAATGGCATCTGCCAAAAAAGAGGGTTTTTCGGTTTGGGGATGACGGTAGTCTTTTACCTCGATTAGATAAGCCGCTTTTTCAGGGGACAATGCGACGACATCCACGGCTTTCAAGCCATTGCATAACTTGATGAAGTGATTTCGATAGAAAGACCATTCGTCATATTTGCTGACATCCCAGGCGTCAGGAAAAGTAAAGTTAAGTCCATCCACATGCAGCGTCCGCATCCTCAGCCTTCCATCGCCAGATAGCGGTCCGATTGCGCAAGGCTCTCTTCCAACGAAGTGATATCTCCGATGTCCGCCAAAGTGGACCCTTGCGTTATCGCCATTCCGTTTGCACTTGAATGGAGTCCAAAAAACTGTGCACGGATGCCCTTGTGCTCATTCAGCAAAATATCTAGTTCGCGCAGCAAGAACAGGCTATGGGTCGCAAGAAAAATCTGGATGCCCGCACGGCTGAGCGATGTAATGACTCCAGCGACCTCCCTGACTAGGCGGGGGTTTAGATTGGCCTCTGGTTCGTCCCAAAAAAGATGGCCTTTATCCAGAAGAACTCCGGATGCGATCAGGCGTGCCAGCATTCCTAACTTGCGTAGTCCTTCTGCAACGAGTGGCATTTCCATGCGGCCATTGCGTTGTTGAAGATAGAAACGTCCGTTGGTACCCAAGTCGATACTTCCATCCATAGCGGCCTCCAAAAGGCGCAACAATTCTTTGATGCGTTGCTGTATAGGGCCTTTTTTCAGTGGCGTTCCAAGAAGGAGGCAGGTGTCGCGCCAAGTCTCTTCAAATTCAAGAAAGCGGCTTTCATAGACTGCGACAAAATTCGGAAAAATAGTTAGCAACTCTCTCGTGGGCAGATAAGCGGGCGCTGTCTGTAACCATTTTTTCGGTAATGAGCCTATGGCAACTTCGGATTTGCTATTGGTGGCAAAACTGAAATCGGTGTTCAAGTCAGGAACAGAAAATTCAAGTGCGATATCGCACCTTTCTCTGCCTTGCTTACGCCGAGCAAGGCGGCCCAGGCTTTCCGGACGAAAGACATTGACCAACTTGTTCGCAAACACACTTTGCAGTGCTGTTTTGGTGGGCGCCTCCGCATGAGGCTTACGTCCTTCTTCGTAACTGGCGGCCAGAACAGAATAAGCCGCTTTCAACAAGTGAGTCTTGCCAGCGCCGTTTTCTCCGACGATGACGTTCAATTGAGGAGAAAACGTCAAGTCTGCCTCTGAAAAGACGGTGAAATTTTTCAGGCGCATCCGTTTCAACATATCTTTCCTTGGAACTGGTTCAGCCAACGCTGTAGGCCTGGAGTGAGGCCGTTGGGATGATGGCTGGGAGGCCGCCATAGTAACCACGTTGACGCTGCTGAACGAAAAGGTGCGCTGGAGTACGTCAGAGCCTATTGAAGCGCTTTATCCTCAGGCTGCCTTCTCCACATGCGCCTGGCGCGTGTACAGGAAATCGATCACCGCCTTGCGGCTGCGCAGGTAGCGCGGGTCTTCGGCCAGGGCCACGCGGTTGCGCGGGCGCGGGATGTCCACCGCCAGTACCTCGCCGATGGTGGCGGCCGGGCCGTTGGTCATCATCACGATCTTGTCGGACAGCAGCACGGCCTCGTCCACGTCGTGGGTGACCATGACCACGGTGCTCTGCGTGCGCGCCACGATCTCGAGCAGCTCGTCCTGCAGCTTGGCGCGGGTGAGGGCGTCCAGCGCGCCGAAGGGCTCGTCCATCAGCAGCACCTGGGGCTCCATCGACAGCGCCCGGGCGATGCCCACGCGCTGCTTCATGCCGCCCGAGATCTCGCCGGGGCGCTTTTGCGCCGCGTGCGTGAGGCCCACCATGGCCAGCGCGGCCTCGGTGCGGGCCTTGAGCTGGGCCTTCGGTTCCCGCTTGCCGAACACGCGCTCGACCGCCAGGTGCACGTTGCCTTCGCAGGTCAGCCAGGGCAGCAGGGAATGGTTCTGGAACACCACCGCGCGCTCGGGGCCGGGGCCCTTGATCTCCTTGTTGGCGCACAGCAGCGCGCCGGCCGTGGGCACCGTGAGCCCGGCGATCAGGTTGAGCAAGGTGGACTTGCCGCAGCCCGAGTGCCCGATGAGGGCCACGAACTCGCCCTTGGCGATGGACAGGTCGATATCGCGCAGCGCCGGGAACAGCCCCTTGGCGGTCTTGAAGGTCTGGGCGACGCCCTGGACCTCGATGAATTTCGCGGGGTTGTTCATGCCTTCACCTCTTCGAACGTGAATGCCGTGGCCAGCTTGACCAGGGCGTATTCGAGCAGCAGCCCGACGATGCCGATCACGAAGATCGCGATGATGATGTTCTTGACGTTCAGGTTGTTCCACTCGTCCCACACCCAGAAGCCGATGCCCACGCCGCCGGTCAGCATCTCGGCCGCCACGATCACCAGCCAGGCGGTGCCCACGGCCAGGCGCACGCCGGTCAGCATGTAGGGCAGCACGGCGGGGAACAGGATGGTGGTGGCGATCTTCCATTCGGAGAGGTTGAGCACGCGGGCCACGTTCATGTAGTCCTGCGGCACGCGCTGCACGCCCACCGCGGTGTTGATGATCATGGGCCAGATCGAGCAGATGAAGATGGTCCAGATGGCGGCCGGGTTGGCGCCCTTGAACACCAGCAGGCCGATGGGCAGCCACGCCAGCGGCGACACGGGCCGCAGCAGGCTGATGAGCGGGTTGAACATGCGCGAGAGGAAGTTGAACCGCCCGATCACGAAGCCCGCGGGAATGCCCACCAGCGCCGCCAGCCCGAAGCCGACCGCCACGCGCTCCAGCGAGGCGAGCACGTTCCAGCCCACGCCCTGGTCGTTGGGGCCGTTGCGGTAGAAGGGGTTGCTGAAGACTTCCAGCGCCTGCTTCCAGGTCTCCAGCGGGCCGGGAATGCTCTGCCCGGTGGTGGAGGACACCACGGCCCACAGCCCGATCAAGAGGCCCAGGCCGCAGGCCGGCGGCAGCACCGCGAGCCAGAAGGCGCGCGAGGCGGCCGCCCAGTCGCGGGGCGCCCGCGGCGGGCTGGGCGGGGCGGATTGCACGGGTTTTTGCCCCGATGCCGGCGTTTTGATTGCCGGTGTTGCTATTGTTTGCATAGCAGACGGGGCCGCGGCTGGGGTGGGCTCCGGCGGGGCGTGGAAGACGGCGCTGACCATGGTGGGTTCTCCTGGCGGGGGCTGGGGGCGGGCGGCTCGGGCGGGGCCCGGGGTCAGGCCTTGATCTTGAAGCTGTCGGCGTACTTGGCCGGCTCCTTGCCGTCCCAGACGACGCCGTCCATCAACTTGCTGGAGCGCATGTCGCTCTTGGGCAGGGGCGCCTTGGCGGCAGTGGCGGCCTGCTTATACAGCTCGGTGCGGTTGATCGACTTGGCGACGGCCAGGTAGTCCGGGTGGTCCTTGAGCAGGCCCCAGCGCTTGTGCTGCGTGAGGAACCACATGCCGTCGGACAGGTAGGGGAAGTTCACCGCGCCGTCGTTGTAGAACTTCATGTAGTTGGGGTCGTCCCAGGTCTTGCCCAGGCCGTTCTGGTAGCGGCCCAGGATGCGCTGGTTGATGGCGTCCACGCTGGTGTTCACGTAGGCCTTGCCGGCGATGGTTTCGGCCATCTTGTTCTTGTTGGCGAGGCCCTCGTCGATCCAGCGGCCGGCCTCCAGGATGGCGGCTGTCACGGCGCGCGCGGTGTTGGGGTACTTCTGCACGAACTCCGACGTGGTGCCCAGCACCTTCTCGGGGTGGTCCTTCCAGATGTCCTGCGTGGTGGTGGCGGTGATGCCGATGCCGTCCATGATGGCGCGGTGGTTCCAGGGCTCGCCCACGCAGAAACCGTCCATGTTGCCCACGCGCATGTTGGCCACCATCTGCGGCGGCGGCACGGTGATGACCTTGGCGCCCTTGAGCGGGTCGATGCCGTTGGCGGCCAGCCAGTAATACAGCCACATGGCGTGGGTGCCGGTGGGGAAGGTCTGCGCGAAGGTGTATTCGCGCTTTTCCTTGGCCATGAGCTGGGCCAGGCCCGCGCCGTCCACCGCGCCGGCATCGGCGAGCTTCTTGCTCAGCGTGATGGCCTGGCCGTTGTTGTTCAGGGTCATGAGCACGGCCATGTCCTTCTTGGGGCCGCCGATCCCTAGGTGCACGCCGTACACCAGGCCGTACAGCACGTGGGCGAAGTCCAGCTCGCCGTTGGCCAGCTTGTCGCGCACGCCGGCCCAGCTCGCTTCCTTGGAGGGCACGATCTTCACGCCGTACTTCTGGTCGATGCCCAGCACCGAGGCCATCACCACGCTGGCGCAGTCGGTGAGCGGGATGAAGCCGATCTTCACTTCCTTCTTTTCCGGCGCGTCGGAGCCGGCTGCATACACCATGGAGCGCAGCGCGGGGCTCACGCCCACGGCCCCCACGGCGGCGGCCTGCAGCACGGTGCGGCGGTGGAGACTGGTTTTGGACAGGTCGGTCATGGAAGGCATCCCTTGGCTTGGCTGGCAACGTGAAAACAAAAAAGGCGTCCTCACACGCCCGCAGGCTGCCTTGGGGGGGCAGCGCCGCGAGCGGTGGGGACGCCTTTGTCCGGGTTCTGCCAGGTCGCACCCGCCATTGGGTGGGGCCTGGCAATCGACCAACGTTGGTCTTGCCTCCGTCATTGCAAGCCTTGTGCCAGAGCGGGCGATGTGGGGCGTTTGCTATCTTTTTTGTAGCGATATGCCCTAGTGTTGATTGTGCTGGAGGCCTTTTTGGCTTGAACCACCCCGCGCCGGGCGCCGCGTGGCCCTGGGCCGCAGCGGGCCGCAGCGCGTGCAGGGCCGGGCACGAAAGCCGCGCGATGGTGCAGTGCCGCACTGCCCTTGTGCAGCGCCGCCGGCCGCGCCGGTCAGCCCAGCAGGTCCGCCACGTCCAGCATGCGCTGGGCCACATCGACCAGCTTCATGCCCTTGTCCATCGCGCTTTTGCGCAGCTTGTCGTAGGCGGCCTGTTCGGTCAGGCCCTGGCGCTGCATCAGCAGGCCCTTGGCGCGGTCGATGGTCTTGCGGTCCTTCAGCTCGCTGCGCGCGTCGGCCAGTTCGGCGCGCAGGGCCTGCTCGTGCTGGAAGCGCGCCATCGCCACGTCCAGGATGGGGCGGATGCGCTGGGGCGACAGCCCGGCCACGATGTAGGCCGACACGCCCGCGGCCACCGCCTGCCGCACATGGGAGGGATCGTCGTCGTTGGTGAACATCACGATGGCGCGGGGCGCATCGCGGGTGGCCATCACCACGTGCTCCAGCGCGTCGCGGGCGTCGCTTTCGGCGTCCACGATCACCAGGTCGGGCTGCAGCTGCGCGAGCCGCTCGCTCAGGAACACGTCGGCCGGCAGCGTGGCCACCAGGTTGAAGTTGTTTTCCAGCAGGCCGATGCGCAGCGCCCGCGAGCGCTCGGCCTGCAGCTGGGCGTGCTCGTCGTCCTCGGCGCCCACCGCCAGGTCGGGGGCCACCACCACGATGCGCAGAGAGTCGGTCATGCCCCAAGCTTAAGCAATAAATACGCCCATCCTGGTGCGCCGCCGCGGTGCAAACCCGATGGATCGCGGCGGATGCCCGAAAGCGCACTGTGCGGGTGCATTAGCACCGCTTTCGGCCTGGGATGGAAATTGCTAATGGATGTAACTTGCTATGGAGCAGGGGTTACCCGATAGCGTAAGACTCTTCGGTCTTATATACATCCGGATACATGTAAACCACTGAATGGATTGGAGCTGGGTCTATGAGCACACAAAAAAGCAGGCGTGCCGCGCTGCTGGCGATCGCGGCGCTGGCCGCCACGTTGGGGGCAGGGTGCAGCAAGGTGCCCGACACCATCAAGATCGGCGTGGCACAGCCGCTGTCGGGGCCGCTCGGCGCGCTGGGGCAGGACATGCTCAACGGCGTGACGCTGGCGGTGCAGGAGCTCAACAAGTCCGGCTTCACGGTCGATGGCAAGACCGTCACCCTGGAAGTGGTCGCGCAGGACGACCGGGCCGACGCCGAGTCGGGCAAGAAAGCCGCCCAGCAACTGGTGGAATCCGGTGTGGTGGCGGTCATCGGCAACCTCAATTCGGGCGTCAGCATCGCGGCGGCGCCCATCTATGGCGAAAAGGGCATCGCGCAGCTTGCCATCTCCACCAACCCGCGCTTCACCGAGCTGGGCCTGCAGACCACCTTGCGCCTGGTGGCCAACGACAACCTGCAGGCCCGCGCCATGGGCTCGTTCGCGGCCACGCAGCTCAGCACCGCCAGCTACGCGGTGCTGGACGACGGCACGCCCTACGGCAAGGGCCTGGCCGACGGCGCGGCCAAGCAGCTTGCGACGGAGAAGAAGGAAGTCACCGTGCGCCAGTCGTTCGACGACAAGACCACGGCCTTCGACGAGGTGGCCCGGCGCATCCAGACGGCGAAGGTGGGCGTGATCGTCACCACGCTCAACGACTTCCAGGTGCTGGCGCTGCTGCAGGCGCTGCAGAAGATCAACTACACCCAGCTGTCCGTGCTGGGCGGCGACACCATCAAGACCACCGACATGGTCAAGGGCATGGGGATGGTCACGGCCATCTATGCCACCTCGCCCGTGCTGGAGGCGCGCGAGTTCATCACCGGCCGCCAGTTCCTGGACCGCTACAACACCGCGTTCAAGAAGCCGCCCGCCTACGGCGGCCACTACAGCTACGACGCCACCTACGTGCTGTCGGCCGCCATCAAGCAGGCCAAGTCCGCCGATCCGAAGGAGATCACCAAGGCCCTGCGCGCCATCAACGGCTACGCGCCCGTCACCGGCACCATGACCTGGGACGAAAAGGGCGAGCAGCGCTACGGCGCCGTGGGCGTGTACAGCCTGCGCGCCGGCAACTGGGAACTGCGCATGCGCTCCGACCGCTGGTGAGCGGGCCGCCGCCCGGCGCCACCACGGCGTCCGGGGCCGCGCCAGTCCACGGGGCGGGGAGGGACGGGCCCCAGGTCCTACACTCGGGCGCATGAGTCTGCTGATCCTCGGAATCGAATCCTCCTGCGACGAAACCGGCGTGGCGCTGGTGCAGTCGCCCCCCGGCGACGGCGTGCCCACGCTGCTCGCCCATGCCCTGCACAGCCAGATCGAAATGCACCAGGCCTATGGCGGCGTGGTGCCCGAGCTGGCCAGCCGCGACCACATCCGCCGCGTGCTGCCCCTGACCGAAACCGTGCTCGCCGAATCCGGCCGGCGCCTGGCCGACGTGGATGTGGTGGCCTACACGCGCGGCCCGGGGCTGGCCGGCGCGCTGCTCGTGGGCGCCGGCGTGGCCTGCGCCCTGGGCGCGGCGCTCGACAAGCCCGTGCTGGGCGTGCACCACCTCGAAGGGCACCTGCTGTCGCCCTTCCTCAGCGCAGACCCGCCGGAATTCCCCTTCATCGCGCTGCTGGTCTCCGGCGGCCACACGCAACTGATGCGCGTGGACGGCGTGGGCCGCTACGAAATGCTGGGCGAGACCATCGACGACGCCGCGGGCGAGGCCTTCGACAAATCCGCCAAGCTGATGGGCCTGGGCTACCCCGGCGGACCCGCGCTGTCGCGGCTGGCCGAGCACGGCGACCCGGCCGCCTTCAAGCTGCCGCGCCCGCTGCTGCACAGCGGCAACCTCGATTTCTCGTTCGCCGGCCTCAAGACCGCCGTGCTCACCCAGGCCAAAAAGCTGGGCGTCGACCTCGACGCGCGCAAGGCCGACCTGGCCGCCAGCACGCAGGCCGCCATCGTGGACGTGCTGGTGCGCAAGACCGCCACAGCGCTGCAGCAGACCGGGCTGCGCCGCGTGGTGGTGGCGGGCGGCGTGGGGGCCAACCGGCACCTGCGCGAGCAGCTCAATGCCGCCTGCGCCCGCGCCCAGGTGCGCGTGCACTACCCCGAGCTGCACCTGTGCACCGACAACGGCGCCATGATCGCCATGGCCGCCGCCATGCGCCTGCAGGCCGGCCGCCAGCAGGCCAACCGCGACTACGCCTTCGACGTCAAGCCGCGCTGGCCGCTCGATACGCTGCAGTGATCGCGCAGGCCACCCGGCCGCAGCTGGTGGCGATGCGCCCGCGCAAATGAAAAAGCGCCCTGGCGTGGCGGCCAGGGCGCTCGTTAAAACCGGCCGAGTGGCGCGGCGAAGCGTTCGATGCGAACGCCTTGCCGGCGCCCCATCCGCAGCGGATGCGGGCCAGGGTCAGCCGATGGCCAGCTGCGTGGCGCGGCTCACCGGCACCACCTTGCCCAGCACCAGCGTCAGCACGCCGTTTTCCAGCTTGGCGGAGCTGGTGGACACGTCGATGTCCGCCGGCAGTTCCCAGGCACGCTGCACTTGGCGTGGCGCACCTTCCACGCTGGTCAGGCGCACCTGATTGCCTTCGATGGTCAGCTGCAACTGGTCACGGCTCAGGCCGGGCAGGTCCATCTGCAGGGTGACGGTTTTTTCGTCCTGCTGCACGGTGTAGCCGGCAGCAGCCGGGGTAGCCAGGGTATGGTTCAAAAAGCGCTGCAGGGCCACGTCGGCGGAGCGGGGGGCGTTGAAAGCGGCGCGGCGGATCACGGGGGCGAAAATCATGGAAAAACTCCTGAAAAAACAGTGTCTTCGCGGCTCCCGGGTCGTTCGCCGCATGGCCCACAAATGTGTGTGGCGCGCTGCATTTCAAGGGCTTTTGATCACGCGAATCGGCGCTTCACGCGCATTGGATCGGCCTGGGGATGCCTGCCGTTTTTACAAGGTGCCGCCGCGCCCGGGGTCGCGCTGCCGGAACCCGCGCGGCGCTGCCGCATCCCATGTGCAGCCGCCCCCGCGCCGGTTGCGCGGGGTTACATCCCTTTGTCCGGACGCGTCTTTCGCAGCCTTCACAATGCACGCTGATCAGGGAATCGCCATGCCTACTCTTCGTCCATCACCTTCAAGCCCCATGCCTTCGCGCCATCCCCGCACCGTCCGGGTGCTCGCGCTGTCCGCCGCGCTCGTCGCCACCCTGGCCGGTTGCGCTTCCAGCTCGGTCCCCGGCCTGGACCGCACGCCGCGCTTCGACCCGGACGACTTCGACAGCGCCAGCATGCACACCCGCCACATCAATGCACCGCAGGCACGCGTGTGCGAAGGCGCCCGCCGCGCCCTCCTGAGCCAGGGCTACTTGGTGAGCACCGCCAGCGCCGAAGTGGTGGCCGGGCGCAAGTACTTCCAGCCGTCCAGCGACATCCACTACGAGGTCGAGATGCGCGTCGTCTGCGCCACCGAGGGCGGCGACAAGACCCGCACCGCCGCCTTCGCCAGCGCCCTGCAGGACCGCTACGTCATCAAGAAGATCAACAACTCCGCCTCGCTCGGCGTGGGCGCGCTGGGCTCGGTGTCGCTGCCGTTTTCTGCGAGCGACGACACGCTCGTCAAGGTGGGCAGCGAGACGGTGACCGACCCGCGCTTCTACGACCGCTTCTTCCAGCTGTTCGACCGCTTCGTGCCCGCCGCGCGCGAGCAGGTGGGGCAGGCATCGCCCGCCGTGCCGCCCACGGTCGCCAACGAAACCGCGAAGAAAGAGGCCCGCGAATCCGGCGAGGTGCACGAGATCCTGCCCATGCCCGTCACCATCCCCGCCCCGGTCCCCCGTCCGCCGGCCGTCACCGGCTTTCCGATGCCGCCCGCCGCGAACGCCGGGGTGGAAACGCCAGCGGCCGAACCGGCCGCGGCGCCTGCTTCGGCACCGGCCTCCACGCCGGTGAACTGAACGGCGGCACCGCCGGGAGCGCGGCGCCTGCCGCGCGATGCCAACGGGGCCCCGTGCGATGCCGTTCCGCGGCCCGGGCCGGGCGGGCGGCCTGAATGGCGGGCGGTGGTGATGGCGCAGCGCTGGGGCGCCATCCGCGCCCGGCCGCTCCGATACACTGCGCGCCTTTCCCATTCCGGGCGGCTGCCCTGCCGGCAGCGCGGCCCACAGGACCGCTCGCATGACCCATTCCTCCTCGCCCGCCGCGCGCCGCGCGCGCACCCTGGCCGTGGCCGCCGCCACGCTCGCTCCCCTGGCTTTCATCGCGGCCAGCGCCGCGCAGGCCGCCCCGGCAGCCGCTGCCGCGGCCTCGGGGCCCGGTCCGGTGGCGTCGCCATCGGCCGCTGCGACGGCCCAGGCCACGCCCGCCAGCGCGCCGCGCAAGGTGGCCGCAGCCACCGGCGCGCCCATCCAGGTCGCGCTCATCGAAAGCATGTCCGGCCCCTTCGCCAACACCGGCGAGGCGGTGTTCCGCAACGTGCTGTGGGCCACCGAGCGCGTGAACGCGCGCGGCGGCGTGCGCCTGCCCACCGCGGCCGGCGGTGCCCGGCCCCTGGTGATCGAGCGCTACGACAGCAAGGGCCAGAACGAAGAGGCCCTGTCCGCCCTGCGCGCGGCCATCGACGACGGCGCGCGCGTCATCCTGCAGGGCAACTCGTCGGCCACCGCCGCCGTGCTGATCGAGGCCATCAACAAGCACAACGAGCGCGAGCCGGGCAAGCGCGTGCTGTTCCTCAACTACTCGGCCGTCGATCCCATCCTCACCAACGAAAAGTGCAGCTTCTGGCACTTTCGCTTCGACGCCCACGCCGACATGCGCATGGCCGCGCTCATGGACGTGATCCGCGAGGACAAGGCCCTGAAGAGCGTGTACCTCATCGGGCAGGACTACAGCTTCGGCCAGGCCGTGCTGCGCGAGGCCAGGAAGCAACTGGCCGCCCAGCGCCCCGACGTCGCCGTGGTGGGCGACGAGCTGCACCCCGTCGGCCGGGTGAAGGACTTCGCCCCCTACGCCGTCAAGATCAAGGCCAGCGGCGCCCAGGCCGTCGTCACCGGCAACTGGGGTAACGACCTCACCCTGCTCGTCAAGGCCGCGCGCGAGGTCGGCTACGACGGCATGTTCTACACCTTCTACGGCAACGCCCTGGGCGCACCAGCCGCGCTCGGCGATGCCGGCGTGGGCAAGGTCGTGGCCGTGGCCGACTGGCTGCCCAACGTGCCGGGTGCGCAGAGCGAGGCCTTCTACCGCTCTTTTCGCCAGCGCTTTCCGCAGCCTGCGGACGACTACGTGCACATGCGCATGCAGCTCATGGTGGAGACCCTTGCCCAGTCCATCGAGCGCGCCGGCAGCACCGATGCCACCGCCGTCGCCCGCGCCATGGAAACCGCGAAGGTGCAGCTGAACGGCCAGGCCGGCACCATGCGAGCGGCCGACCACCAGTTCCAGCAGCCCCTGGCCGTGGGCGTGATGGACCGGCAGGGCGCGCCGGGCGTGCCGTTCGACGTGGAGGGTTCGGGCTATGGGTTTCGCGTGGTGCGCCAGATCGCTGCGGAGAAGGCGGAGCAGCCGCAGAGCTGCAAGATGGTGCGGTCGCAGTGACGTGATTTTTGGTTAACATCGTGCGTTTCGGCGCGGCCCCTGGTGCGGGGCTGCCGGGCGCACGGCGGAAAGAGACATGCTTTGTTCCGCGCATTTCTGAATGGCATCGGGGGGATTCAAAGAATGAGAATAAAGATACTTTTGTCGGCATGGTTGCTGGCCTTCCTGCCAACGGCGTTGGCAGGGGTGGTGAGGTTCGAAGTCGAGCCCAAGTTCACCTACCAGTCGGTGGCATGGCTGGGCGGCGGAGGGGGCTGGCCCAGCGTCGTGGTGGAGAAAGCCGAAACCATGGGCGAGGCCTATTCCATCGCGGCCCAGCGATACCACGACACCAGTTGCCATCCCACGGACGAGGGTGGCGTTTTCTGCCGCAGCGCAAAAGCACCCGTCATCCTGGGCGGTACCGTGAATGGATTGCCGGCGAGCTTCTACTCGGAGGGCAGCCCGGACCTGGGCTCCGGCAGGGCGGCCGCCGTCCAGGTCACGTTGGGGTATGAGTGCCCCACCGTTTTCGACGCCAGCGTCGTGTCGAAGGACGTCGAAAGGACGCAAAACGGCTCGAACGAGCAGATCACGTGCGTGCTGTACGTCGCCAATGACGATTCCTGTGACGACTGCGATGCCCAGGGCAATCCGGTGTTGCCCAGCACGGGGCAGAAGATCCAGTCCGAGCTGGATTACCCGATGGCCAAAACGGGTCTGGTCTTCGAGCGGGTCTACCGAAGCACCAAAGGGCGGTTCTACTCGACGCTCGATCAAGGGTGGTACGGAAAGGTCTCCAACCAGGGCAATCCCTGTTACCCGGCCTTCTGGTGGAAAAACCGCACCGAAACCGCGTCCCATTGCTATCAGGTCACCAACAATCCGCATGTCTGGCAGCTGGGTGCAGGGCGCTTCAGCATGTACCGCGGCGAGCCCGGCAATCTGAGCGAGGTGTCCCTTGGGGAATACGCCTTCGTCGCGCCGGGTGGTTCCGGCGGGGGCTACGTTCGCTCCAGGGACAACTTTCTCTACGCGCTGGATTCGCGTGGACGGGTGATCCGAAAGATGTCTGCCGATGGCCGCGTCGAGCTGTCGTACAGCTATTCGGAATCCAATGATCCCTCGTCGTACTCCGGACTGTCTGGACTGCTCGCCCAGGTGACGGACCGGTTCGGGCGGGCATTGAAATTCAGCTACGACACCTCGAACCAGTTGGCGTCGATGGTCGATCCCGCGTCCCAGACGTATCGGTACGAATACTCCGGGCCGCACAGGCTCAGCAAGGTCGTCTTTCCCGACGGTGCCTCGAAAACCTACCACTACGAATTCGCCGCCCAAAATGGCTGTGCTGCGCCCTATGGCGACAACCTGCTGACCGGAATCACCGATGAGGCCGGTCACCGCTACGCCACTTACCGATACCTCTGCGACGGCCGGGCGTCCAGTTCGGAGCATGCAGGCGGGGTGCATCGGTACAGCTTCAGCTATTACTCGTCGACACCGAGTGAAACCACCGTGACCGACCCTCTGGGAACACAGCGGCGGCACGGCTTCGAAAAAATCGGTGAGAAGTATTGGCCGAGCCAGGTCACCATCGCGAGCTCCGTCGATCCCGCGATCGCGTCCAGCCAGGCGTTCTGGCGGGATGCCAAGGGCAGGGTGCTGCAGCGTTCGGATTCGGGCAACTTCACCTGTTTCGAATACGACCAGGCCCGTGGCCTGCAGACATCGAAGACGCAGGGGCTTCCTCCAGGGCTCGCGTGCTCCACACTCGCCTCCGGCCAGTACGGCTTTCCGGAAGCGGCCCGCAGGACTTCCTACCAGTGGCACCCCGTGTGGACCTTGCCCACGCGCGTGGCCGAGCCACGCAAGCTGACCACCTACGTGTACCACGGTCAGCCCGATCCGCTGGCCGGCGGCGCCGTGCTGCGCTGCGCGCCCGGCTCGGCGCTGTTGCCCGATGGTTCGCCCATCGCGGCGCTCTGCAAGAAGGTCGAGCAGGAAACGGCCGACGCCAACGGGGGCAGCGGCTTCGCGGCTCAGTTGGTGGCGGGTGGGGTGTCCCGCACCTGGAACTGGACGTACAACGACGCCGGCCAGGTCCTCAGCGAAGCCGACCCTGTCGGCAGCGTGACGCGCTACGCCTACCATGCTGCGACGACGGGGGACGCCACCGAGGGCGACCTCATGAGCGTTACCGGCCCCAGTGGGCAGGTCACCCGCTACACGCGCTATGACCGGCATGGCAATGTCGTTGAACAGATCGATCCAACGGGGAGTGTCACCGTGTATGCGCGCGATGTGCGGCAGCGGGTGACCCGCATCACACAGGATGGCTTGGCCGTTGCCATGACCTACCAGCCCACGGGCTTGCTGCAGAGCATCGCCCAGCCCTCGGGCTACGCGGTGTCCTATCAATACGACGACGCCCAGCGACTGACCGGCTGGTCGGACAACCGGGGCCATGCCGGCAGCTACATGCTGGACGGCATGGGCAACCGCATCAATGAGCAGGTTCAGGACAGCGCCGGCAACATCGCCCATACCCTCTCTCGCACCATCAACGCCGTCAACCGCGTGGCCTCTGAAACCGTGGGCGGCAACCAGAGCACCACCTACGGATACAACCCCTTTGGCGATCTCGTCAGCCACACCAATGGCCTGAACCAGGCGACCCGCTACACCTTCGACAACCTGCGGCGCCTGTCCACGCACAGCAATCCATCGAACGCGCAGGCGAGCCTCACCTACAACGCCCAGGACGTCATCACCAAAGCCACGGACTTCAAGAGCGTGGCCACCCGCTACACGCGGGATGCCCTGGGCAATGCCAGCCAGGAAGCCAGCGCCGACAGCGGCACGCTCACCCGCACCTACGACAGCCTGGGGCTGCC
>NZ_BQXK01000039.1:0-11425 GCF_030158995.1 Acidovorax sp. SUPP2825
GGCGCACGGCCTCCTCGACGGCGATCTCGTCAAAGGGGTTCATGCTCATCTTCACGTTCGCGATGTCCACACCCGTGTTGTCCGACTTCACTCGGACCTTCACGTTGTAGTCCACCACGCGCTTGACAGGGACCAAAACCTTCATTGCTGCGGCTCCTAGAGTTGTTGATTAATTGACGTTTACGTAAACCGAAACATTCTATTCCGCACCCCTGGCGCATACCCCTGCGCGAGGCAGTGGGATGGCGCCCATCCACAAAAAGAACGATCGTGCTTTTTTGAGAATTATAGGCCAGTGTCTCCGGCCTCCGCACGCTGCGGTGCGGGCGCTGGCACGTCGGCGACAGCGCCGGCCGGGGCCGGGGGCACGGCGTCGCCCCGGATCTGCACCACCCGCTGCGGGTAGGGAATGTCGATGCCCGCCCCGCGCAGCCCGTCCAGGATGGCGATGTTGATGGCCGAGCGCAGGTTGACCGAGCCGGCGGAGGGGTCGCTGATCCAGAAGTTCAGGCTGAACTCCAGCCCGTCGGGCGCGAAGTTGACCAGGTAGGCCACGGGCTGCGGCTCTTTCAGCACGCGCGCCTGCGCGGCGGCGGCCTCGCACAGGATCTGCTGCACCCGCGCCACGTCGCTGTCGTAGCCCACGACGATGTTGGTGGTGACGTTGAACTTGCGATCGGCGTCGGAGAGGTTCTCCACGCGCTGGGTGATGAGGGTCTCGTTCGGCACGATGGACTCGCGGCCGTTGCCCGCGCGAATGAGGGTGTAGCGCGTCTTGATGTCGGTGATGCGGCCCTCGAAGCCATCGACTCTCACGTTGTCGCCGATGCGCAGCGAGCGCTCCAGCAGGATGACGAAGCCGCTCACGTAGTTGGAGGCGAGCTTTTGCAGCCCGAATCCCAGGCCCACGCCCACCGCGCCGCCCAGCACCGACAGCGCGGTCAGGTCCACGCCCACGGCCGACAGGGCGAACAGCATGCCGATCATCAGCAGCACCGCGCGCGTGGCGTTCACCGCCACCTTGCGCATGGACAGGTCGTTGACGGCATTGCTCAGCACGCGGCGCTCGAACGTGGACGACACCCACAGCGCCAGCACCATCACCAGCCCCGCCGACAGCACGCCCTGCAGCAGCATGAGCAGGCTGACCTGCGACTTGCCGAAGCTGATGTTGATGTCGGCCAGCTCTTGGCGCACCAGCGGCAGCAGCCCCACGATCCACAGCACGGCCACGCCCCAGGCCACCCACGAGACGATGCGCTCGACCAGCCGCATGGCCGCCGAGCGCGGGAACGCGGCCGTCAGCACCCGCGCGAAGAAGCGGATCAGCACCAGCGAGGTCAGCACCGGCACCGCCACGCGCAGCAGGAACACCGGCTGGTAATGCTCCACGCCCACGCGGGCCGCGTACACCAGCGCCAGCGAGAGCAGCGGGAACATCAGCCCATCGACGGTGCGCCGCCCGAACCACACCGAATCGGCCGGCTGCTGGCGCCCCACCGCGCGGCTGGCCAGGTAGGCCAGGGCGATGCAGGCCGCGAGCACGGCGATCTCCAGCCAGGTGCTGGAGTTGTTGAAGTCGCGCGACAGGGTGTCGAAGATTTCCATCGGCAGTCAGAAGAAGCAGAAGAAGCAGAAGAAGCAGAAGAAGCAGAAGAAGCAGGAGAAGGCGCCGCGCGCGGCGGCGCCGGGACCGGAAGGGGTGCAGGGATCGGGAACCGGGGACGGCGGCATGGCCAGCGGGCTCAGCGCGCCGGCTTCCAGGCCGGCGTGCGTTTTTCGGCGAAGGCGCGCGCGCCCTCCTGCGCCGCCGCGTCCATCATGTTGGTGGCCATGGCCTGGCCCGCGAGCTGGTAGGCCGCCTCCACGCCCAGCTCGCGCTGCTGGTAAACCAGGGCCTTGCCCATGGCGACCGCGGCGCGGGGCTTTTCCAGGATGGACTGCACGAGCCGTTCGACCTCGGCATCGAGTTGCGCCTGCGGCACCACGCGGTTCACCAGCCCCTCGGCCTGCGCGGTGCGCGCATCGATGAAGTCGCCCGTCAGCAGCATTTCCATGGCGCGCTTGAGCGGCACGTTGCGCACCAGCGGCACGCTGGGCGTGGCGCAGAACAGGCCGTAGTGGATGCCGCTGGTGGCGAACGTGGCGTCGTCCGCCGCCACCGCCAGGTCGCACTGCGCCACCAGCTGGCAGCCGGCCGCCGTGGCCATGCCCTGCACGCGGGCGATCACCGGCACGGGCAGTTGCTGGATGGCGAGCATCATGCGACTGCACTGGGCGAAGAGCTTCTGGTACCAGGCCTTGTCGGGGTGGGCGGCCATGTCCTTCAGGTTGTGGCCGGCGCAAAAGGCCTTGCCGCTGGCGGCCAGCACCACCACCCGCGCGGTGTCGTCGCGGGCCACGTCGGCCAGCGCCTGCTGCAGCGCGGCGAGCATGCCGTCGCCCAGCGCGTTGAAGCGCACGGGGTCGTCCAGCGTGAGGGTGACGACGCCCCGCGCATCGCGCGAAACGGCCAGGGGGTTCGGGGGGGCGGAAGGGGTCGTCATGCGGTGTGCAAGAGGGGCCGGAAGGTCAAAGTCAAAGGTCGGCCAGCACGCGCACATGGGCTTCCACGCTGCGCGCCAGGGCGTCCATCATGTAGCCGCCCTCCAGGCACGAGACGATGCGGCCCTTGGAATGGCGGCGGGCCACGTCCTTCACGCGCTGGGTGATCCAGGTGTAGTCCTGCTCGGTCAGGCCGAGCTGGCCCATGTCGTCCTCGCGGTGGCCGTCGAAGCCGGCGCTCACGAAGATCATCTCGGGCTTGAAGGCCTCCAGCCGCGGAATCCACAGCATCTCGATCAGCTCGCGGATGTCCATGCCGCGCGTGTAGGCGGCCACGGGCACGTTGAGCATGTTGGGCGCCGGGTCGCGGTCGCCGCTGTAGGGATAGAACGGGTGCTGGAAGATGCCCACCATCAGCACGCGGTCGTCGCCGGCCAGGATGTCCTCGGTGCCGTTGCCGTGGTGCACGTCGAAATCCACCACCGCCACGCGGCGCAGGCCGTGGCGCTTCAAGGCATACCGCGCGGCGATGGCCACGTTGTTGAAGAAGCAAAACCCCATGGCCTTGTCGCGCGTGGCATGGTGGCCCGGCGGGCGCACGCAGCAAAAGGCGTTCTCCAGTTCGCCCGCCATCACCGCATCGGTGGCGGCCAGGGCCGCGCCGGCGGCGCGCAGCGCGGCGTTCCAGGTGTGGGTGTTGATGGAGGTGTCAGGGTCGATCTGCGCATGCGCCGGGCCGCCGGCCAGCAGCTCTTCGGCCAGCCGCTCGGACATGCCGCGCAGGGCGTCCACATGGCGGCGGTCGTGCGCCAGCTCGATGTCGGCCAGCGACGCCTCGGGGGCCTGGATGCGTTCCAGCGCGTCGGCCACGCCGGTGGCGAGCAGTCGGTCCTCGATGGCATCCAGCCGCGCCGGGCATTCGGGATGCCCCGGGCCCATCTCGTGCTTCCAGCATTCGCGATGGGTGAAATAGCCTGTCATGCCCACAGTCATTCCCGTAGCCTCGTTCTTTTTCGGATAACGTCGCACCATGCAAGCACAGCACAAAATCAAGTCGCTTCTGGACCAGCTTAACACGGTGATCGTGGGCAAAAGCGCCCAGGTCCAGGACTGCGTGGCCTGCCTTCTGGCCGGCGGCCACCTGCTGATCGAGGACGTTCCCGGCGTCGGCAAGACCACGCTGGCCCACGCGCTGGCACGCACCTTCGGGCTGCAGTTCTCGCGCGTGCAGTTCACCGCCGACCTGATGCCGAGCGACCTCACCGGCGTCTCGGTGTACGAGCGCGGCAAGGAATCGTTCGTGTTCCACCCCGGCCCCGTGTTCGCGCAGGTGCTGCTGGCCGACGAGATCAACCGCGCAAGCCCCAAGACCCAGAGCGCCCTGCTCGAGGCCATGGAAGAAAAGCAGGTCTCGGTGGAGGGCGAAACCCGCGCCCTGCCCCACCCGTTCTTCGTGATCGCCACGCAGAACCCGCACGACCAGCTGGGCACCTTCGCGCTGCCCGAATCGCAGCTGGACCGTTTCCTGATGCGCATCTCCATCGGCTACCCCGACCGCGCGGCCGAACGCCTGCTGCTGGCCGGGGCCGACCGGCGCGACATGGTGGACAGCATGCTGCCCCTGCTCTCGGGCGACGAGCTGGCCCAGCTGCAGCAGCAGGTGCTGGCCGTGCACACGGCCGACCCGCTCTTGAACTACGTGCAGGACCTGATGGCCGCCACCCGCTCGGGCCGGTGGTTCCTGCAGGGCCTGTCGCCCCGCGCTGGCATCGCGCTGGTGCGCGCGGCCAAGGCGCAGGCGCTGATCTCGGGGCGCGACTACGTGGCCCCGGACGACGTGCAGGCCGTGCTGCCCCAGACCGTCGCCCACCGCCTGGTGCCCGTGGGCGATGCCGGGCGCGGCGCTGTGGAGCAGGTGCGGGCCATGGTGGATGCCGTGCCGCTGCCCTGAGTCCCCCCTCCGCCGCCGGCCCGCCCATCGATCCCCCTTTCCCTGTTCCCCCGACCCCCACCACATCGCCCAGCCCCGCCATGCCGGCCGCCGCCCCGCCCCCGCTCACCCCGCCGCTGCCGCCGCACGCCCCGCGCCCGGCCCCCTGGCCGCTGTCCGCCCTGCAGCGGCGCTGGCAGCGCTGGTGGCAGTCGCGCATCAAGCGCACCGACACCGTCACGCTCACCCAGCGCAATGTGTACATCCTGCCCACGGGCGCGGGCTGGATGCTGGCGCTCACGCTGCTGGTGCTGCTCGTGGCGTCCATCAACTTCCAGCTCAACCTGGGCTACCTGCTCACCTTCCTGCTCGCCGGTAGCGCGGTGGTGGGCATCCACATCTGCCACGGCACGCTGCGCGGCCTCACCCTGCACCTGGTGGCGCCGGAGCCGCAGTTCCTGGGCACCAGCACCGCACTGGAAGTGCAGCTGAGCCACACGCGGCGCACCGCGCGCCACGGCATCGCGGTGGCGGTGCACGGCGCAGGCACGGACACCAAATGGGTCTGGACCGACGTGCCCGCCGAGGGCTCGGCCAGCGTGCAGGTGGCCTACCAGCCGCTGCGGCGCGGGCTGCACGATGCGCCCACGCTCACGGCCGAAACGCGCTTTCCGCTGGGCACCTTCCGCGTCTGGACCCTCTGGCGGCCCGCGGCGCAGGTGCTGGTGTATCCCCAGCCCGAGGTGCCGCCACCGCCGCTGCCCGCGGGCGAGCCGCGCTCGGGCGGCGCGGGCAGCACGCCCACGCAGGGCATCGGCGAATTCGACGGCGTGCGGGCCTACCGCCGGGGCGACCCGCTCAAGCTGGTGGTCTGGAAGAAGGCCGCCAAGTCGCTGGCCACCGGCACCGACGACCTGGTGAGCCGCGACGCCCAGCAGGCCCAGCGGCAGGAGCTGTGGCTCGACCCGGCCGTCACCGGCCTGAGCGACCCCGAAGCCCGCCTGTCGCGCCTGGCCGCCTGGGTGTTGCAGGCCGACCGGCTGGGCGTGGAATACGGGCTGCGCCTGCCCGGCGGCGAGATCGCCCAGGACAGCGGCGCCGCCCACCGCCGCCGTTGCCTGGAGGCGCTGGCCCTGTGCTGAGCACCCTCACCTTTCATGATCAAAATGCCATCCAGCGCAATCGACACTAGGGCATACCGCTACAAAAATAGTAGCAATTCCTTGCCGATGCCGTCCGGCCGCCTGCCGGTGGCGCGGAGCGCCCGCCCATGAGCCTGCGCCAGACGCTCGCCACCCTGCCGCGCGACACCCGCGACACCCTGTTCCTCATCGTCGTCATCGCCTGGGTGATCGCGCCGCAGACCGCCAACCTGCCCGTGTGGACCACGGCGCTCGCCGCCCTGGTGCTGGCGTGGCGCGGCTGGCTGGCGCTGGAAGGCCGGCCGCTGCCGGGCCGCTGGGCCACCGGCGGGATGCTGGTGGTGTCGGTGGCGCTCACGCTGGCGTCGCACCGCACGATCGTAGGGCGCGATGCGGGCGTCACGCTCATCGTGATGCTGCTGGCGCTCAAGACGCTGGAGCTGCGCGCGCGGCGCGACGCCATGGTCATCTTCTTCCTGGGCTTCTTCACGATGCTCAGCAACTTCTTCTTCTCGCAGTCGCTGCTCACGGCGACCGCCATGCTGGTCGCGCTGCTGGGGCTGCTCACCGCCCTGGTCAACGCCCACATGCCCGTCGGCCGCCCGCCGCTGGCGCAATCCATGCGCACGGCCGGCAAGATGGCGCTGCTGGGCGCGCCCATCATGCTGGCGCTGTTCCTGCTGTTCCCCCGCATGGCGCCCCTGTGGGGCATGCCCAACGACAACCCCTCGGGCCGCAGCGGGCTGTCGGGCGAGATGGAGATCGGCAACGTCGCCTCGCTGGCGCTGGACGACAGCGTGGCGATGCGCGTTCAGTTCGACACGCCGGGCGGCGAGGCGCCGCCGCAGAGCCAGCTTTACTTTCGCGGCCCGGTGCTCACCGCCTTCAACGGCCGGCAGTGGTTCGCCCTCGGGCAGTCCGGCGCACCGTCCTCGGCCTTTCGCCCGCCCGCTCCCGCGCGGCTGCAGACCGAGGGCGAGCCCCTGCGCTACGCCGTCACGCTGGAGCCCTTGCGGCGCCCCTGGCTGCTCACCCTGGACGTGGCCCGCGACCGGCCCGAACTGCCCGAGGGCCTGTCGGCCTTCATGACGCAGGAGCTGCAGTGGGTGGTCAACCGGCCGGTCAACGAGGTCATGCGCTACCGCGCCGAAAGCTACCCCCGCTTCACCCACGGCCCGGCGCAGCGCACCGGGCAGATGCGGTCCTACGTGGAGCTGCCCGACGGCTTCGACCCGCGCACCCGCGCCCTGGCACAGGAGATGCTGGCCGACCCGCGCCTGGCCGCCGGCGGGCCGCCCGCCCTGATCGACGCCGCACTCGCCCGGCTGCGCACCGGCGGCTACAACTACACGCTGGAGCCCGGCGTGTACGGCCAGCACACGGCCGACGCGTTCTGGTTCGACATCAAGGAAGGTTTTTGCGAACACATCGCCTCGGCCTTCGTCGTGCTGATGCGGGCGATGGACATCCCCGCGCGCATCGTCACCGGCTACCAGGGCGGCGAGCGCAACGGGGTGGATGGCTACTGGACCGTGCGCCAGAGCGATGCGCACGCCTGGGCCGAGGTCTGGCTCGAAGGCCGCGGCTGGGTGCGCGTGGACCCGACCGGCGCCGTCTCGCCCGGCCGCATCGGCGCCTTCCAGCGCCTGCAGGCCCCGCGCGGCGTGTTCGGCAACGCCATGGACACCATGATCAGCCCCGGCATGGTGCAGCAGATGCGCGCCGTGTGGGAGGCCGTCAACAACGGCTGGAACCAGTGGGTGCTCAACTACACCCAAGGCCGCCAGCTCGACATGCTGAAAGCCCTGGGCATCGAATCGCCCAGCTGGGAAGACCTGGCCCGGGCCCTGGGCGGGCTGGCCGCGCTGGCCGCGCTCGTGGGCGCCGGCTGGACGCTGTGGGAGCGCAGCCAGCACGACCCCTGGCTGCGCCTGCTGGCCCATGCCCGCGACCGGCTCGCCCGCGCCGGCCTGCCCCTGCCCGCCACCCTGCCGCCGCGCGCCATGGCCGAGCGGGCCCGGGCGCAGTTCGGCGACGCCGCCAGCGCGCCCATCGCCGACTGGCTGCTGCGCCTGGAACACACCCGCTACGCCCCCGAACCGGCCACCGCCCTGGCCGACCTGCGGCGCGACCTGCGCCGCCTGCCCTGGCCGGCGCGCCAGCCGCCGACCCCTTGATCGCCCCATGCCCTCCTTCGCCTTCCTTCGCCACGCCCTGCTGCTGATCGCCGCCGCCCTCCTGTCCCCGGGTGCCATCGCCCAAAAGCCCGTCAAGAAGAACCCGCCCCGGGCCCCGGCCGCGGCCCCGCAGCCGGCGATCTTCTACGACCAGCGCGCGGACGCCATGCAGTTCGCCGACGACATCGCCGCGCGCCGCGACCTGGACCGCGAATGGGTGCGCCAGGCCATCGGCCAGGCGCGCTTTCTGAGCCAGGTGCCGCGCCTCATGCTGCCGCCGCCGGCCGGCACGCCCAAGAACTGGCGCGTGTACCGCAGCCGCTTCGTCGAGCCCGTGCGCATCCGCGCGGGCGTGCGCTTTTGGCACGACAACGCCGACACCCTGGCCCGCGCCGAGCGCGAATACGGCGTGCCGGCGGAAATGATCGTCGGCATCATCGGCGTGGAGACCATCTACGGCCAGCAGATGGGCAACTTCCGCGTCATCGACGCGCTGGCCACCCTGTCGTTCGAGTTTCCCATGGCCCACCCGCGCGCGGCCGAGCGCGTGGCGTTCTTCCGGGGCGAGCTGGAGCAATTCCTGAGCCTCATGCAGCGCACCAACGCCGACCCGCTGGAGCCGCGCGGCAGCTACGCCGGCGCCATGGGCCTGGGCCAGTTCATGCCCTCCAGCTGGGCGCGCTACGCGGTGGACTTCGACGGCGACGGCCGCATCGACCTCTTCAACAGCCCCGCCGACGCCATCGGCTCGGTCGCCAACTACTTCAAGGGCCACGGCTGGACCACCGGCATGCCCACGCACTACGCGGTCGAGTTCGACCCCGCCCGGCTGCGCCTCGAAGACCTGCTGGCCCCCGACATCCTGCCCACCTTCACCGTGGCCCGCATGGCCGAACTGGGCGCCCTGGTGCAAGGCGACGGCGCCAACCACCGCGGCCCACTGGCCCTGGTGGAACTGCAGAACGGCGTTGGATCGCCCGTCTTCTACGCGGGCACCGAGAACTTCTATGCCGTCACGCGCTACAACTGGTCGAGCTACTACGCCATGGCCGTGATCGAGCTGGGGCGCGAAGTGAACGCGGCGCGGTAGCAAAACCCGGCGGAAGAAAAAAGCGAGCGCTCCCCGCTTCGGGGGCCACAATGGACCGCATGCAACGCCGTCAACTCCTGCGCCTGGGATCGGCCGCCAGCCTGGCTGGCGCCCTGTCCACCACCGCCGCCTCCTCCTCCTACGCCGCCACCGAGCCCGGCACCGTGCTGCTGATGCGGCATGCGCAGACCGACCCCGGCACGGGCGATCCGCCCGGCTTCGCCCTGGGCCAATGCAGCACGCAACGCAACCTCAGCGCCGAAGGGCGCGCGCAGGCCCAGCGCATCGGGGCACTGCTGAAGCAGCAAGGCCTGGCGCCCCAGCGGGTGCGCTCCAGCGCCTGGTGCCGCTGCCAGGACACCGCCATGCTGGCCTTCGGCCAGATGGAGCCATGGGACGCGTTGAACTCGTTCTTCGAGGGCGGGGACACCCAAGGCGCGCAGACCGCAGCGCTGCGGAAAGCGCTGGCGGCGGTGCCCACCGGGCAGGTCGAGGTGTGGGTGACGCACCAGGTCAACATCACGGCATTGACGGGGATCTACCCGGCGTCGGGCGAGGTGCTGGTGTTGCGGCGGGGGGATGGGGTGGATGGAGCGCCGATGGTACTGCGGCGGGTGCGGGGTTGAGCCGCAGGGCCGCCTCCGCTAATCAAAGGCAATGCCATCGCAAGAGCAGCTTCGCCCCGCCCTGCCCCAGCGGTTATCCGAGACCGGCACCAGCGTCAGTCGTCGCATTCAGGCCTGTAACGATGGCATTCGAATAGCTCTGCATATCTGACGATTGCTTCAAAATCATATCGAGAGTCCAGATAACCCCCCCTCCAACGCAACCCATTCCCTCAAAGGTTTGCATTAAGGAGTTGACAGCTGCAGGAGTTTCCGCCGAATCACCTGGAATGATGAATTGATCGGTCTGAAAATTTTCAATTGAATTGGCAATCGCACTTGCCCATTCATCAGGAGAATTTCCATAGCCACCCGAATAGCACTGCAGATTCACCCACTTGACTGAGCCAGGGCTGGAGTCATTGAGTTGGGCAAGAGAACTCACCCAAAAATCCTGCATGGTGTATGGGCAAAAAGTGATCGCAAAACCCAAATCGATGAGCATTCTGCAAAATGCGACGAAGGAGGGCTCATCGTAAGTCTCTTCGCAATCCATATCAACAATGCTTACCGCGGGAAATGTCTTGCGGAAAGCAGCGAAATTCTTCTGCACCGGAGTATTGTCAAAAGAATTGTTGTTGGCTTTGTAGATTTCGGCCAAAGCCTCATAGTCAGACACGCCACCACCGCCTATAGACGCGCAGATGGTGGTCACCGTACCACCCAATATTTGGCCTACCAAACCAGGCCATTCTGGCGCACCGACATAACTTCCATCTGCAATAATTAGAGTGTTATTGAAATAAATATCACCCATGGCTTCTGGCCCTGCCCCAGATTTTCCACTAATGTGAAAAAGGCCAAGAATAGCGGTGGTGAAGCCCGATTTTTTCAACTTTTCAATGGTAGCAGGGACAGGCTTGTCTTTAGGGGCCGAGTCAGGATAAATATAACCCTCGACATACACCGCGACATTCAAACCATTCATGGCATTTCCTCTGTGAAAAATTGAGTAAATGCATTTTGCAATTGTCAGCTGTTTTTAAGTCAATTTTTTTCTGAAACGATCTGAACTGTTCTGAAACCGCTTGGTATCGAAGGGCAACCCCGTTGCGGCACGGAGTTGGGTGGCGGTTGGGGGTGCATGTGCCGCTGGCGATCTATATGATACGTCCGGCGCTACCCCCCAAACCAGTGGCAGCAGGGCTCTCGTGATCATCTAGCGGTGGCATGGCGATATTGTCACCAGCAACCGATTTATTCTATTTTTAAAATCTCACCCACTCCAATTTTTCTCCCCTCCCACAGAAAAAAATCTGCTCCTACCTTTGCGTGCATAAGTACCTCATCCTGAGAAATAAACACCATGGGAATAGGCTCAGCAGTTTCCCCTGGAGATATAGAGCTGCCGTACTCAGGCATAAGCAAACGGCAGTCATATCCATGACTAGAGAGAGCCGGAATATTTTCAAAAAAACCGGGCATCCAAAATTCAGCACAGGAATTGCTTGTGCACGGCCACCATTGATTTTGCTGAAAAGGCTTATTTTTGCAAAAATACGTTTCATGGCAATGAAAAATAGTTGAGAACTCTCGTTCGCAATTTGCGAAAGGCAGAAATTGGCATCGGCCCGTTCGCGGTGGGCAAGTAGATGACCTCGGTGCTGCCCATCTCGCCCGCTGCTGCTGCGCTATCCGCACTCCTTTGGTTTCAGTGCTGGCCCAGCACGGTGTTGCCGATGCCATCTTCGGCATAGACTGTCTGCTTGGTGGTAACTGGGTTGTTCGCCCCGGACAGCCTCGCATCGCTCTTAGAGCGTGTTATGAACTTTGCTCCGTGAGAGCGAAGCCAAGGGTAGAGTTTGCAGATGCCCCGCAAGCCCTACCCAACAGACGTCAGCGATGAAGAATGGAGCTTCGCTGCGCCTTACCTGACC
>NZ_BQXK01000040.1:0-8848 GCF_030158995.1 Acidovorax sp. SUPP2825
CGGGCCTGCAAGGCCCCTCATGCACCCAGGCGCAGACCGCTGCTGGGCCTCATCACGCTCAAACGGCTACTGGCGCCCACTCCTCCCTATTCGGATTCGTCAAACATGGGGTTGTGAGAGGCTCCCCTATCCTTCTGGCTCGCTTTGCTGCTGGGATGCCTCGTTGCGGTTGCTTGGAGTGCCGGAAGCTCTGACGACGAACAAAAAGCGCCAGAACTGCGCGATGGTATTTTTGGGTTCGGCCTCTATCATCGGGATGGATCACGAATTGATCCTTACGATCCAGACGATGATGGTTAGGCGCTTCCTCGTCTACAAGACCGTTTTCACCAATGTGTCGCCTGTTTTGCTCCCTGCTGCCTGTGCGTCTTTGGCTCCTGTCGCTAGGTACTGTGCCATACCACCGACGCGAACGCCCGCCCAAGTCAAAGCGGTGATCCAAACCCCCGGCAGCACGACGAACATCGTCGCCATCACGAAGTTCAGCAGCATGTCGCCGAACGCATTGTCCAGCCCCATCGCGAGATTGAAGTTCGTCATCGGGCGGTTCCACCCCCAGCCCCAGCCATAGAGCGCATCCAGGATCGTGCTGTCGATCCACCGTGCCAGCTGGAACCAGAAATCCACGAAGTACAGCGCGAAGAACACGCAACTGCTCGTCATCAGCACCTTGAGGTCGTAGGTGCCGATCACCAGCACCATCGGGATGCAGATCACCAGCGCCATCTTGAGCAGCGACAGCACCATGGGCAGGGCCTGGCGCAGCACATCCATCGCCGGGAAGAAGCCCGGCGCACCCAGGGCCAGCCCCACGTTGCCCGCCCCGCGCGCCAGATCGTTGAAGAACGTCTTGTCGATCTGCCCGCCATAGTCCGTGTACACCTCCCCCTGGTTCAGCTTCTGCTGGCGCGGTGCCGCAATCGCCTGGATCACCGAATCGTCCAGCTCGCTGCGCGACACGAACCCCGCATAGTTGGCCAGCCGCGTGAGCAGGCTCGGGCTCACCTGGGCCAGGAGCCGCGCCCGCAGACCCCTCTCACTATCCGACCACCACTGGCGGCACGTCGGGTAGCCCCCGCCGCTGGCGACTTCGGCCAGGCCCGCATCCCGCTCGGCCTCGTAGGGCCATGCCTCGCGCGGCGTGCGGGAACGGTAGCGGTCGTAATACCCCGCCGTGTCCACGAAGAACCGCGAACCGATCCAGGTCACCTCGTTGCCCTGCGCCTCGTCCAGATCGGGCCGCTGCATGAACAGCCGCGCCCGCGCAGGCCCGTAGCAATCCTTCGAGAAATCCGCCACCTCCTGGGCCAGCACCGGATCGTCGATGCGCGTGGCATCCACCTCCATGCGCATCTGCCGCAAATCCGTGCCGCAGGGAATCGCCGCCACCGCCGCGCCCGTCACCGCCTTGCTCATCGAATGCAGGAAGAACCACCACACCGGCACCTTCGCCGACTGGTCGTTCAGCGTCGTGAACGACTGGCTCCAGCCCGTCTGCGCAGGCGTGGGCACCGTCGTCTGGCACTGGGTGGAGCGCGATGCGTCGAAGCGGATCGTGGACAGATCCACATCGATGAACGGGATGCCCCCGAACAGCACCACCACGATCGCCACGAACACCCGGTTCTCGATCCGCAGGGCGCTCAACACCCCCTTGTTGCCCTCGTCGGCCCCTTCGGAGCGTGCCTTGAGCCACTCCTGGATCACGATGGTCAGGAACGGGATCGCGAACACGCCGCTGGCGACCAGCACGTTCCAGATCCCGTTGTGGACCAGCCAGCCCACCAGGGTCAGGTAATACTCCAGATAGTCCGTCGTGTAGAGCGTCATCGGCCGATCCCTCCGGTGTCAGCGTGCCTGCAGCAGCAGGCTGCATTCCAGTGCCACCAGCGCCATGGCCGCGGCGATTTCGGCACGCAGGAACCGCTGGTGCGCCTTGCCGTCCGGCTCGCGGGCGCACAGACGCCTGCGCATCCACACCCATCCCCAGCCGGTCACCGCATACAGCGAAAGCCGCCATGCGAAAAACCACACCGCCTGCTCCTGGAGCCAGCGGTCCCATTGGCTGATGCTGCCGAGCATCCGGATGCCCACCAGATTGGCGACGACGGCGACGGCGATCACTGCAGCCGCCCACAGCAGCGCCACTGCGGCCCGCCGACCCGGCAGCCAGCGCAGTCGCAGCCACGCGGGCCTCATGGCGTTCCCCCACGCGGGGGCGGCTGTTGCAGTTGATCGAGCCGGTTGCGCGTCGGGTCGCCCTGATAGATGCCGCGCGATCCCGCCGCACGCGTGCCGTGGCGCTGGATGATGGCCATGGGCGCATTGTTGGCGAGCTCGCGGCGCAACTCCAGTTCCGTCTTGAGATTGCGGATCTCCCGGTCCAGGAGGTCGCTGTCCTGGCTCACCGCCTGCTGGGCCAGTTCGTTGGCGGCCACGTTGGGCTCCATCCGCCCGGTCAGCAGCGTGCGCTGGAGCAGCAACGCCTTCTCCAGCACGCTCGCCAAGGCCACTTCGGAGGCCAGTCGCCGTGCCAGAACGTCCTGATCCGGTTCGTCGCGCAGCGCCTCGATCACCCCTCGCGTCACGGGCAGCGAGCCGCTGCTTGCGGCTTGCAGGTTCTCGAAGCTCGTCGGCTGGCGACCGGCAATCAATTCCTGCAGCATCTGCAGCTTGGTGTCGTATTCCTCCTGAATGAGGGGCGTCAGGCCGACGCCGGGCACGGTCTGGGTCTTGGTGCAAGCGTCGCAAGTGCGCTGTTCCTGCTCGCCCAGCACCCGCGTGGCCCAGTCGACCGCCGCTTGCGGAGACGACCACGTCTCGCAGGCCAGCCGGTTGCCACACCCGGCGGCATCGATGGGCGAGGTGTCCTCGACCCCGCGCCCGTTCACCAAGTTGTAGCCCGCGCGCGTCACGTCCGCGACCACCCGGATCGGTGCCTGGCCGGCACCGCCGGCATTGCGCCCGCCCACCCAGGGCACGCCGTCCTTGCCTCGATGGCGTTCCGCCTCGTCGATGGCCGAGACCGCATCGGTGCTGGCCACGGCCTTCTTGAGGGCCATGCCTTCGGCCAACTGGCCCCAGCCCAACTGGCCGCCCGCCACGTCCGCCATCCGGTTCGCGATCCCGCGGCACGTCGCCTTCGAGCGGTCGAAATCCAGCCGCGCCTGCAGCACCCCGTTGGTCAGCAGGTTGTACAGGCCCGGATCGGCGCGCTGGATGATCAGCGCCGGCAGCGACGCCACCGCGCTGGTGGCGTTCTGGATCACCGACGACATGATGGTCTGGAACCCGTTGGTGACGCCATTGAGCTGGTTCTGGATCGTGGTCGCGATGTTCATGTCGCCGCAAATCAGATTGCTGTTCCAGCCGATCCCGACCCCGATCGAGCGCATCTGGGCGGCACTGGTCATGGACACTGCGCGCCCCCCGCCGATGCTGTAGAGCACATCGTCCCCGATCACGCTGCCCTGGCGCTGCAGGCCGTACTCGCCTGTCTGATCGGCGCTCTGGGCCACCGCGCCGACATGCAGAGAGGCCACCGCCATCGCCGTGACCAGGGCGAACGTGCGCGTCGAATGAGAAACCGTCATGGCCGCAAGCCTCCACCGTTGAAATCCACGCTGCCCAGGAACACCTGGCCCCGCCGCTGGCAGCAGCTATAGGGGCGCCACAGCGCCCAGGCATAGTCGCCACGCGCGGCCTGCACCCGGGTATTCGAGTGAGGGAACACCGCACAGGTGGGCGACAGGGCAGGGGTCAGTTCCTGCCACTTGCCCGTGGAGGCATTGCCTTCGATGAGTGCGCCGGCAGGCCAGTAACCGGCGCGCGGCGTGGAGAGCATCGGCTGATAGACATGCGGCTGCCCGCGCCGCGTGACGACATCGCCGGCCCGCTGGGCCACCACGGCACCGCTCTTGTGGTCGTCCGTCTGGTGCAGGAAGCCGCCCCGCGGATAGACCGCACCCCATAGATTGAGGGTGGTGCGAGCGCCGATCTCCCGCATGCCGGGGATCAGTGCTTCGGGATAGACCGCTTCGGGCACGTTGTAGCGCCAGGCCACGGTATCGAGCGTGCTGATCAGATAGGGCATGAAGGCCGTGCCCGCGCCCTCGCAGCTATACCCGGAGGCGCTGGCAAAACGGCCGAACAGCGATCCGCCCGGATGGCCGATCACATCGGCGTTCTTGAATCTGGAGAGATTGTTCTCGTTGCTCTGGTTGGTCGTGCCGTCGCCGCCCGCGACTGCGGTGGGATTGGGCATGCCCATCGCACGCACCTCCACCCACGGGTTCTCGCCCGTGTTGGCATAGCTCGACACGACGGCATCCGGCACGTAGTGTCGGACCTTTACCGAGGTGCGCACCGAGCAGCCCGACTTCGAGCAACGCAGCCAGTAGCAGATGCCCACCACCCGGTATTCCAGGCAATCCGGGGACAGGGCGGACGCGGCGATGGTGGCGGTGTCCAGTGCCAAGGCGGTCGAAGCCATGCCCAGGAGGGCGGCGGTGATCCCGGCGCGCCATGCAGGTCGGTGTTTCATGGGTGGGCCTTTCGGTAGGCCGCGATGCGGGCGGACGCCTTCGCCACATCGGGCTCGCCATAGACGACGTAGCGCCGGTCCACGACCACGGCGGGCAGGGTGGTGATCCCCAGGCTCCAGGCATCGGCCACGCCCTGGTAGGCCGCTGCCAGTTCCCGCTGCAACCCCGCGCCACCTCGGCTCAGGCGTTCTCGCGCAATGGCCTGCGCGTGTGCTGGATCGGCCGGCAGTTGGGCACCGATGCGGGATTCGATCTGGCTGGCCGCATCGAGGTGGACAACGGCCACCTCCGGGGACACGCCGATCAAAGGGATCGATTGCAGCGTGAAGACCTTCACCTCTGCGGCCTGGGCGAAGGTCGATGCCAAGGCACCGGCCAGAGCGATGACCGCCGTGAGCAACGGACCTCCCCGCAGGCTTGAACTTGGCCGAACAAAAACACTGGGCATGGTGAACTCCCGCACAACGGACGCCTCGGATGGCACCGTGCAGTTCACTCCGAATCGGCAGCGGGGTCAGGCAACAATCGGGAGTCCGAGGCAACCGGATTGCCGCTGCCCATCAAATCCAGGGCCGATAGCAGCGCGTCGCCCTCGACCTGTCCCTGCAGCAGCAAAGACTGCCCGCTGAGGGTGTCGGTCACCCGCACGGTCGGGGTGGCGACCACGCCCTCGCGCGCCCCTGCGGCCGCTTGCGCCTGAACGGCGGCGCGGCCCCGGCCGCTGTCCAGGCATTCCTGAACGTCAGGCGTGGTGCCTGGATAGCGCAGGCCGTCCTCCAGACCCTGGCCGCCGCCACGGGTGTTGCGGTAGATCCAGGCCACGGCGTCCCAATAGCCGCTGTGGCCATGGGCCTGTCCCACGCATTCGACCAACGCGGCCAGGTTCGATGCCGCCGGTTCGTGTGTCGGCAAGGGAAGGTGGTGCCATTGCAGGCGGGTGTCGGGATGCCGGTCGATCCAGTCCTTCAGTGCCGGAAAGTAGGTCTTGCAAAACGGGCATTCGAGGTCCGCATAAAGGGTGAGCGCGAACCGCGCCTGCATGGGCCCATGCACCCAGGGGCCGCCGCTGGCCTCCAGTGGGGCGGCACTGTTCGCGTCTTCCGCAACCCGGCGCTCGTCTGAGCCGCCACGGTGAAGCCCGATGTAGAGCGTCAAGGAGGCCAGCAGCGTTCCGGCCAGAACGGCCAGAACGGCGAGGACGGGGCGGCGATAGCGAGCAAGGCGGGGGTGCGGCATGGTGCGTTCCGATCTTCCCGGCGCGGAGATCGCGCCCGAAAACCCAGTCAAACACACGGTCCCGCCACCATGGACCAACAAAGCGAACTGGCGGATCTCCCGATTGGCGGGCCTTGCGCTATCGGGTCCGGTTCTGTGGCAGGGGCGGGTTCAGCACCCATTCCCGGCGTTGCTCCAGGGCAAGCCGCCTGGCCTCTTCCTCGCCATGGCGTCCCACGGAAAAGCACTTGCGCCGGACCTTGCCGTCGGACGTCGAATACTCCGCAATCCAGTATTCGCCGGTCCACACCCCGCCGCGGCGCATCGTCCGGGTCCACCGATAGCGGTACACGCGGCGTTCGGGGGAATGCGGTGGCGGCAACCGCTCACTGCGGTCCTTGCGAAGGCGGGGAATGGCCGAACGATCCATGTCGGGGAGTTCATGGCCTCGGCGGGGTTCACCGTCGGGATGGCGAACCATCCACCCATCCAAGGTTTGGAGCATCTGGTGCCTGGCCTCGATCGCCAGTTCCTTGGCACGCTCCTCGCCGAACTTCTTCACTGCAAAGGATCGGCGCTGTGATTTACCGTTGGCCAGATACACCGTGGCCGACCAGCGAACCCCTCCCGGCTCAACGCTTCTTGAGACGCCTGGTACTCCGGAGGTGTTGTTCTTGCGGACGATGGCGCTGAACTCTCGCCGGCTCAAGGGGCGGATGGTCCGCAGCAATTCGTCGCGGTAGGCGAGCGCTGCGGCCTTGGCGTCTTCCACGCCGCCGTGATCGGCAACCGCGAACTCGCCCTGAAAGCGCTGCCCCTGCCGCACCAGCATGACGGACCAGCGCACCAGCATACCCTTGGAGAACCTGGGCGTGAGGGCATAGACCTTTGGGTAAGCAGCTTGCGTCATGGGTAAGAAATCGCAGGAATCGCATGTGCTGACCCGCACGCGCGTCTTGGAGGATGCACGTTCTTCGATAGCGCTGGACAGGGCATCGTCGTGAACCATCCCAGGCCCACTGCGTGAACGTGGCACGTCACTCGCTGGCGATGCGAAGCGACTGGATCGTGCGTGACCAGAGGTCGTGATCGGCCTGCAGCACGTCGCGCACTTGCAGCGGTGACAGGGAGGCATGCACCATGCCCAGTCCCTTGAGCCGGTCGGCCACTTCCGGCAGTGCGATGACGCGATGGATCTCCTGGTTGAGCAGGGCGCGGCGGCTGGCCTCCAGCCCGCGCGGTGCGAACGCGCCATACCAGTTGGTTACCTCGAACCCCTTGAGTGTTTCCGAAACGCTGGGGAGGTCCGGCAGCAGCTCCGAACGGGTCTTCTCGGTCACGGCGACGAGTCGCACCTTGCCCGCCTGGGCGTGGGGCAGCAGCAGCGAGGCCCCGCCGGCATACAGCTGGCATTCGTCCTGAACCAATGCCGCCACGGCAGGGCCACCGCCTTTGTAGGGCACATGAACGATGTCCAGACCGGCGGTCTTGGCCAGCAGCGCGACCGTGAGGTGGTTGTGGGTGCCAATGCCCCCGGTCGAATAGTTGACCTTGCCCGGATTGGCGCGGATGTAGGCCAGCAGTTCCGGGAAGGTGCGCACCGGCACGCTGGCCGAGACGGCCACCGCATTGATCGCATAGGCCAGCAAGGCCACCGTGTCGAAATCGTTCATGGGATCGAACGACAGGTTCTTGTAGATGCTGCCATTCATGGCATGCGTGGACATGGCGCCGATTTCGAGGGTGTAGCCATCGGCGGGTGAGCGGGCGACCAGGGCCGCTCCCACATTACCGCCAGCGCCGGGCACATTCTCGACGACCAGGGCCTGCCCGCTGGCGGGAAACATGTGTTTGGAAAGCAGGCGCGCCAGAATATCGGTGGAGCCACCGGCCGGAAACGGGGAAATCAAACGAACCGGCTTGTTTGGGAATTCTTCCTTCGCGGTGGCTGCGAAGGGTAATCCGGTATTTGAAAGACAGAGCGCCAGCGCAACGCGGCGCGAAATGGCATATGGCCTCGGAAAATTTCTCTCCATATCACCTCCCTAATTTTATTGAGAAAATCCCAATCAAATTTTAAAGGAGTGTGTTTTTGGAGAGTGTCAAAGATTCCGAAAAATTGTTGCAATTTGTGCGAAATTGCTTATTTGAGCCGCCCCAATACAGAAAGTATTCCTCGGATTCACGCGAGAAAGTGAGTCGATGACTGCTGGGCCGGCAAGCGCAAAGAAGCCCGCGGATAGCTTTGCCAATTTAAGCGGGCGCGATAGCTTGGAGCTTGGCCGCAGGTTGGTGTAGGAGGCCCGAGCTTGCAATTAAAAATTTTGGCATTGCACTTCACTGTTCAATCCGCTCTCTTATTTCAAATCGGAAATAAATATCCACAAGCTGTTCTCAATTTCATTATGGCAGGACAGCCCAAAATTATTGACATTACTATCAAATTTAATGAGAACTCTTGGCCCGTTTGGATGTTTTGGCATTTTTGATTGATTTTCTAGTTTAACAATGCTACCCATTTCTCCTATTAGTTTCCAATAATTATCCTGGGTTTTAACTTTATGTGGTGGATTAATTTCTCCTAGAAATTTTTTTAATGTCACTCGGTCATTTAAGGCAAAATTCATGAATTTACTCCTTGTTCGTCGGATATGTGGGGGTATGTGTCCCGTCCGGGTGCTGGCGATCCCAATGCGGCGCGTGCGTACCATTATGATCGGTCGGCTCCCACACGTCACCACCTTTGTCTTTCCAGCCTTTGCACTTACATTTTGGCCAATACTTATAATGACCACTTCCCGGTCCAGGCTTAAATTTCCCTCCGGTATTGTCTGGAGTAGGCCTTCCGGGTGCGGGGTATTTGCTGCCAGCTAACCCCAGATAGTCAATCCATTCAATTGGGTTGGGTGCATATGTATATATATTTACTCCACCCCTTAATCCAATTGGATCTTGGCTCACGAACCTGCCCACAGCCGGATCGTAATACCGGAAACGGTTGTAATGCAGCCCGGTTTCCTCATCGAACTGCTGCCCCTGGAATCGGAAGGGTTGTTCGATCGGCGGCGGCGCGGATGACCGGGCGCTGG
>NZ_BQXK01000041.1:0-7703 GCF_030158995.1 Acidovorax sp. SUPP2825
GTGTTGGCGCGAGGCCTCAGCGAACAGGTCGAACTTCAGGGCGCTACGGGGAGTGATCATGGCAAAGGATGGAGCACGCGTTCTCGATCAACAAGGGACCGGATGGGTTTTGAGAGGTTCCCTGAAGACTGAGAGGAACTCAGACTTTTACATCGATGGAGTCGCGATGGATCAGCAGGTTGCCAGAAATGGAGCGGGTGAAGGGAACAAAATTTCTGAACCCTACTACCTCAATCAAATCAACAACTTAGCTCAAACATTGCCTATTTTTTAGGCAGAATTGTGTGGGTTAGATGTGTGAGTTGGATGATAGCGCAGAACATTGCTACATTAGACAGACTTTTATTTGACAAACATCGAATTAATTTATGGAAAAATTAATAACTCAATCTTCTGCTGACATTGAAGCTTTAGCTCATCTAAACCTTGCCGTGGTCAGAATTCTTGTGGCTAAAGGATTAGTGCAAAAGGAAGAGTTATTTGCAGAATTGCCACGTCACCAACCTCATGAAGCAGTTGCTTTTGCTTTGCATCGTCTAATTAGTAATCTACCGGAATGCTAATTTAAGGGGGCTATATGGGAGTGGTTGTAGCAATAGGCTTGGCAAATTTAGTTTTTCTGGCATTTGCCATGCGCGACATTGCATTGAAAGGAGGGTCAAGGCGACTAACCTTTTATGGGATAGGACTCGTTCTGGCGGGAATATCTTCAGCATTCTTGATGGGGTTTTATCTAAAACAAGCTCCTGAGTTTATGGAGTATATGAAAAACTCATTTTTAATTTTGGGTTCAAGTGTCGGAGCCAATTTTTTTGTCGCAGGAGTCTTGCTAAATTTTGATGAGCAAAAAAAACTTCGTGAAAATACAATTATCCTCCCCTTAATTGAACAAGCTTCTCAACAAGCATGCCAAGAGAGTAACCAATTACGATTCCCAGAAGAGACGGAAAAAACCACCAAGGGAATAAATTATACAATTCCATTAGTATTTTTATTGCTGGCATTTGTCACCTCCTGTAATCGTAAGAAATAATAAATCAAATCCATTAAAAGTCAACCTCAAAATTCAATCGTTACTTGAATTTTGAATTTGGTGACAGGGTTTCTTTCATAAGACTAATTTCTATCTGCGCATTAGATAGCTGTTTCTGCAATTCATTTTTATCCGATTGCAGTTGCTCCAGATTCTGAATTGCCTTTGTCTGTCTATTGAGCTTTTCCTGCAAGGCTTCTTTTTCACTCTCCAACTTATATTTTAATTTTTCGGCATCAGCTTCTGCGCGCTTCCACTCACGCAGAATTTTCTTAGCTTGCTGAATAATTTTATTTTCATAGACTGTAGATGCAAACAGTCTTGCAACCTTTGCATATATTTTTGCTTCCTGTTCTTTCATATAGACATCAGGATTCAAGATATTTTTTAAGGCAGGAGCTTCCAGCTTCACTGCCTTTTGCAAATTCTCATTGTTCACTTTTGTGGGTTGCTTGATCTGCTCATAGAACTTCTGCACTTGCTGGTGTGTGGCTCTGGAGCCCTTTAAACCGCGCTGAAGACCAAAGACATTGTTATGTGCTGCATACCTAGTCTGTAGCTGGTTCAATGCGTTCCTAGCCCCATAGAAGCCTTTGCAATTCAGTTTGCCCCGGTTGTCTATCGGAACAACATAAGCTTCTAGGTGCGGCGTTTTTTCATCAAGGTGCAAGTACATGCAGAGAATATTTTTCTCTCCATGCTCTTTTTTCATGAACTCAATTTGAGCTTCGCACCATTTTTTTAATCTCTCGTCCCTTTCATTTTTTGGACCTTCGTCAAAAAATTCGGGACTTGCAGTGAGCAAAAACTCAACTGCGATAACTGCATCTTTCCTAATTTTATTTCCAGCAGAACTATATTCTTGCAAAAAATTATCCGCTGCCGCTGAATAATTTTCTTGTCCATAGAGTAATTTATTTCGATGTAATTTTGCAGGGTCTGCGTTTGGTGTCTCACGCCTCCTGTATGTGTGGTTCTCTCTGGATTTCAGGCTGGCTATTGACTTGTGCTTTTTTATTCTTATTATGCTGTGCATGGTATTTATGCCTTCGGTTTTTTCTTATTCTCTCTTTATCTTATAGCTTTATTTTGCGTTGTAAAGATCCCCCCTTCCGGGTGGAACTCACTCCACCTTTTACTGACGTAAAAGGTCAGTGCTTCGCACTGGTTCGCCCCTCCGGGGAAATACCAAACAGCCAACAGCCTTCCGCCCATAAATAAAGCCACCATGCGGTGGCTTTATTTTATTGTGCGGCCATTTTGAAAAGAGGCTTTTCACCTTCCGGTGTTCTGGCTTCGCGGTGTTACATTTACTTTTTAAGTGTATTGGGTAACACCTAAAGCCTTGACTTGGCTTGTCATTATTTGTGTGATGAGTCGGCGTTACTTTTACGGGATATTTTTTGGATGACTCAAATTCTAGCCCCGTAAATTTAAATTGCGATTAGGAATTTTGCATTAACTCCAGCTATAGCCTGACGCATTTTTGATCTCTGTTGCGATAGTTTCTGCAAGTTCTGGCGACATATATTTTGTGATTTTCACTTGCCTTCCATTTGCATTCGCACACACATATGCAGTGCCTTTTCCATTTCTTGAGCTCGTTTCCGTCAAGGTTGTAATAGTTTGGATTTCAGCAAATGGAAGTTGATTGCTGTCAAAAATGATTCCTACACTAGGCTTGATAGTCAAGGAAGATTTTTTATTATTAAATTTCCAAATCGAAAAAAGCCACAAGGCCACTGCCAAAATGTTCCAGAAAATTACCAAACCCAATGGAAATTCGTTCCTCACAGACCGCGAGTCGTAGAACGGCATCATTGCAGGACTGGTCACTGCGCATGAGACAGGATAAAGCGCCATCATCAAAATGCCGGCGAAATTTGATCCGCTGTGTGCACTAATCCGTTGAGTTTTGAAGTTCAATTCAATTGAACCATCTGGATAAATAATCTTGTCATAGCCTTTTTCGAAGCTGCTTTCCATAAATTCTCTCTATGAGTTGAACGCAATGCTTCCAGTTGATCAACCGGAAGGGTTGCTTTCTACCACTTTAGTTCTTCCTGTCAAGTGAAGTTGCTATCAACCTATGGAGTTGACACGGAAGGCATACAGATGAAAGATGACTTTGAGAAGAAGATTGCTGTAGAGGTGGGGGCTGCGATCAAAGCCAAGAGGCTAGATGCAGGCATGTCCCAAGATCAGCTAGCAGAGCGGCTAGGCGTGGGTCCTGAGGCTGTCTCTAGGATGGAACGCGGCGTTGTAGGCTTGACCATCCCAAAACTCGTGGAGCTGGCCAACGTCCTCAAGTGCTCCGTTGAGGACTTCATACCTGGTGCTAGCGGTTCGACTCAATCCGGCGCCAATGAGATAGCTCAACTATTGGAACCATTAGATAAAAATAATATGAAATTTGTTGTTGAAATGGTTCAGAAACTATCGAGCCACTTAGGATATAAGAAATGAGTTACCTAAAAGATATTGATGTGCGAATATGTACATCAATTGAATCTTATGACTGCACATCTGAAGTTTTTCAAATTCCATAGCGATCCCAATTTGGTCAATGACACTAACATCAGCATTGGTGACTATCTGATTGCCTTGGCGTATCCTAGTATCTTCATCATCACACCCAGCAGGGAAGAAAAAGAGGTGAAAGTCAATAAACCTGGCTTGTCAATTGAACCTGACAGTTATTCAATTCAGGCTTTTCTCAATGAGAATCCTGAGTTTTGCGAAACTGTTATTGAAGCAGATGAGGGATTGAGTAAATTTTTTAAAAACTGGTCTGCAAGCCAATAGATAAAAAGCACCTTCGGGTGCTTTTTTTAGCTTCGCTAGCGCTGCTGTAAGTGTAGTGCATCAAATCGTCATTAGCACTTTGTTGCTTAAAGTAGAAGGCTATCCGATAATTCCCATATGAGATTGTGTGAGAATTGACCGATCATCAAAAAAGGGAGCATTAGTTAAATTTATGTCAGGCTTGAAAATTTCTTCTCCTATCGGAAGGACTACAGGTAACAAACCCCATGAAGTCATGGCTGTTCAAAAAGCATTGAACCACCATTTAAAATCCAAGATAGGATATGTGCCTATTAAAGAAAGTGGATTAATTTCACAGGAAACTCTGGAGGCAATTTATATCTTCCAGACGATGAGTGGAATTTGCCCGGCGGATTCAGTGATCTTTCCAAATAGCATCACCCATCGCACTTTGAATAAAAATGCTGTTCGTACAGCTAATCCTTTGGCTGCCCGTATGTCCTCAGATCGGAGTGATGTAAGGCAAGCAATTATTAACAGGCTAGGAGTAATTGAGCGCAAGCAATGGAATGCCATCAATCCTGCCAAATTGCCGGGAAATGACTGGGATTACAAAGCTATCGCCATTCACCATGCGGGCAATTCTTTCACTTGTGGAGCTGCTGGAATCGATTCACTTAGACAGGTTGAAAAAATCGATATGAGCAAGTTCGGTCAGGTGAGCTATCATTATGCAATAGATTGCTCAGGCACTATTTATGAAGCTCTTGATATCAGAGACAAGGGAGCTCATGTGGCGAAATCTAATACAGGAATAATTGGTTTAGTTTTCCTTGCTGATTTTAGTGCAAGAGGCGAAGCTGGGAAATATGGTCCAGGAATTCTCAATGTGGCAAAAAAAGAGGGGCTGAAATCTGCCGGTTCTGAATTTTTAAGTGTCCAAAAGGATAGGCTTGATGTCAGTCGTGATGAGCCTCCAGAGGTGCAATTGACTAGCGCGGAAAAGTTGGTAAGGACATTAGCCGAGTTTTTTCCTATGAAAAAATTAGGTGGTCATCGTGAATTTGCTGTAGCTACTGGAACTAGTCGCGCCTGCCCGGGAATTTATGGAATGATCATTGCAGAGCAGCTTAGAAACAAGTTTGGATTTGAAAGGCCATAATGAGAATTCGCGTCCGTTACCTTTTTTTAATTTGCATGCCGCTGTTTTTTTTATCCTGGATTTTTATTGGTTTGGATGATTATGTTGGAGACCATGAGGTGGGTTCACATTGGAACCCTTTTATCAAGTCAAAACCAACGTTTCAGATTATTTTTAAAAATCCTATTGTTGATATCCTAGATATCAGGCCAATTGAAGAAATCGACGAGAAAACAAAAATCGATTTTTTGGAATATTGTTCAATACGCTGGGGAATCAATGATTTCAAAAAGTGTTATGAGCGAACGGTGTCTTACATAATTTGATTTTTCGCGCGTTTTCCTTTTTTATTCACTTTCGTTCATCTACTTGCGTAGCTCCACTTCGAGATCCAGATATTTATTTTTCTCTGAAATCCAGATCTGTATTTTGGCCTTCGGCATAGATTTTTCCGCTACCGAGATCACCCCATAAATGGGGTATATATCTGATGGCACCATATTTGCACCATAGTAGTTAAATTCAACTAAGTGTTTTTACTTCTTCTCGTATAGACCAACCTGCGTGTCCACATAGTTCCAGTGATTTTTAACTGTTCTCATTGAGACATCAGCACGGATGGCTACAGATTGCTGAGTAATGGGGATACCTAGAGCCTTCAAACCGATAGCAGCTTGAAGGACCGCTTCTCTGGTGGATTGCTTGGCAGAGTTGTTTGCATGTGCATAGGAGGCACCAGCAACTTGTTTGGCCGTCTTGGGCATGTCTGCTGGTAGCTGCATAATCCCACGGTTCTTTTGCTGTCCTATGGTGCTCCTGTGCCTCCATGTCCAATTGCCTACAGATTTAGCAGTAGAGAGCACTTCTTTGGCGGGGAGAACACCTTTTTCACAGTCTAGAAACGCTCCATTAAGTGACAAAGCTTTTGAGTCCACATCTTGCTGAAAAGGTTCGTAAGAGCTTTGATGTAATACGTCTTGGTATGCCCAGAGCCTTAAAGTATCAAAAAGAGTGGTGTTGCGGCCCTCTGGTGATTCTTTGAGGCACTGCTTATTCTTGTTACCCTTGAGTTCAACACCCCATTCCATAAAGTCTTCTAAGTCGTATCTAACTGGATGGTGAATTAGCCGCCAGTGGGGGTGAAGAGGATTCTTTATGAAGTGACCTACATAGCCTAGATCAGCTCCCAATAAGTTAGTAAGAGCTATATCCGTGGCTTCAAAGAACTTTTGTGGAGCTCTACGTGCTTGCTCTGTATAGTAGACAGGTATTTTAAGTTCGTAGAGATAGTGGCAATGTGCATTCTCCGGATTGACGATAACAAAGGTAGGCGGGGGAAGCCCAACGCTGTCCCAGAAATATGCAGACCCTGGTTTGTCTATGTCTAATGCAATGTACTTTTTATAAAACTGGGGAAGCTCTACATATAAATGCTGTAGAGCTTTTCTCTTCTTCCTAAACTTACAGCCATATTGAAAATCATCTGTACTTCTCACCTTGTCAGGTAGGGCATTGATAAAAGCTTTCAACATAAAATTCCTTTCTTTCTTGCGAAATTCAGGAGTTAAATGCAGACACTTGACAATCAGATTTAAATACGGTTAAATATTCTCATCAGGCAGCCCGTTCAAAGCTTCTTTTCCTGAAATTCTAAATACCTCTAGCTTCCAACTGGAGGTATTTTTTATCACTCTCTTGTTGTACGAAAATTGGCCGCGCATGTCAAATTTGGAAGTATAAAGAGCACACATCCCGATATTTGACTTTCTGGGGTTTTATGCTTTAATATTTTTGACAAGCCAAGTGAGGCAATGTGAGGTATATCCTCAAAATAGAAAAAGCCACCGCAAGGTGGCTTTTTCGTCTCAATCAAAAACGGTGAATGCTTGCAAATAGTCAAACCCACTAAAATTAATTTTCTCGTGCCAATCCAGCTTCTCAACAGCCTCTTTGAGTGTCTTCATAGGCAGTTCATGCAGGTAGTTGTAGTGAGTTGATTTGTCACTCACGTGACCCGAAAGGGTGTAAATAGTTGAATTATTGACGTTGCGTGCAACAAGCCGAGTAATAACAGTGTGCCTCAAGGAATAGAAGCAATTGTCATCTTGCTTCACTTCAACATCTTCAAGATACAGGGAAAAACTCCTGGACATATTTTTCTTGGTTCCATTGTGACCATTTTTCAAGTACCAGAACAGTTTTTCTTTTTCCTTAATTTTATCAACATACTCCAATAGTCCCATTTTAATCAATTGGGAATGAATGGGGATAGGGCGAACTCCAGCAGGCGTTTTGGCATCTTTTACTTGAAAGAAGTGAACTCCATCGTCCTGCCTGATATTTTTAACCTCAAGGGTTGTGATCTCTTCTGGGCGCATGCCGGTGTAGAGACAGATAAGAGGCCCCCAGTAATAGTCTGGCTTTTTGGCGTAGGTCTTGTAGTTAGTCCATTCAAAAATAGCCTGCAAGTCGTCTTCGTAGAACTGATCTCGGGACTTCAATTGCTTCTTGCTATTCTTGATATACATGCCCTCTACTGGATTGTTTTGGTCTGTCCTCAATCCATTCTTGATGGCATAGTCAAACAACCCACGCAGGCACCCCAAAAATCCATTAATAGTATGCGGCACCTTCTTCTGGGAGCCTCTCACAACCCCATGTTTGACGAATCCGAATAGGGAGGAGTGGGCGCCAGTAGCCGTTTGAGCGTGATGAGGCCCAGCAGCGGTCTGCGCCTGGGTGCATGAGGGGCCTTGCAGGCCC
>NZ_BQXK01000042.1:0-7223 GCF_030158995.1 Acidovorax sp. SUPP2825
AGAGGGCAGCGGCGGCTTCGCTGGCGATGCAGCCGTCGGCATGGCGGTCCGTGAGCAACGCACTGCGGGCATGGGCCGCTTGCAGGGTCGCGGTATCGAGCAGGCTGTCCACGGCCATCAGCAGCGCGGTGTCGTAGGAGTCACCGTCGCAAGGGCCGAGGGCCTGCAGTGCGGCAAAACCTGCCGTGTGCCCGCCGCGAACGAAGCGGCACGGCACGGCACCGAGCGTTGCGCTGGCCGCAGGGCCAGCCCAACGCCCGAGTTCGGCCAGGGCCTGCTGCCAAAGATCGGTGCTTTCGCCGTCGCTCATGCGCTCGGGCAAGGCGAGCGCCATGCGGGCGGGAGCGGCCCACTCCGCATCGTGTCCCGGCTGTGCCATCGAAGACACCACGTCGGCCAAGGCGGCACCGAGCAGCCGGGCGAGGCGGGATACGCCCACTGCGCCCGATGTGATCTCCGGGCACGGTGCGGTCGTGATGGCATGCGGGCCGACGCCGGGGTGTGCTGCTTTCCGGAACCGTTTTTGCAGACCCACCCAGGATGCGGCGGACTGCCAGGCGCTGGTCCCGGCCGAGGTGACGGCTCCAGCGTGTGCGATGTGCCAAACGCCTGGTGCGGCGGGTGCGGTCGAAAGTGGTGGCATCTCGATGGATCAGGGAAAGGGGGATTGGGCGCTGGGTGTGCGGGCATGTGCCGCGACGTGCATCACGCCGATCCGCTCCAGTGCGGGCGGCGCGATCACGGCGCGCCACAGCAGCGAGGCGCGCTGCGTTGCGGTGTCCACCAGCAGCGTGTCCCAACGCAGTTCCTGGGGCGGGAGCAGCGTGCCGCCTGCGGTCTCTGCCTGCACGGTCAGTGCCAGTTGCGGCCATGTGAAATACAGCGGACCCTCTTCCGACATGCCGTGCAGGGCCAGGCAATGGCCCGGGTGGGGGCTTTCGCGCAGTTGCAGCGCATCGGGCGCAGCGTTGTGGTGGCGCGGGTCAAAGTCCTCGGGCAGTTCGGGCGCGCGGGTCGATGCCCAAGTGTCGCCGAAGGTGCCCTGCAAGTCGCGGCGCGGGACGTGGTGGGGCGGCACATGGCCGAGGGCGATGGGTTCGAGGGTGTCGTCCCAGGCGGTGATGGCTCGGTCCAGCGGTTCGATCCACGGCAGCGGTGCGCCTTTGGCGGCTGCGGCGCTGCGGTACCAGCCCATGCCCTCCGGGTTGGGCTCGAAGGCATGCACCTGGCCGGTTTGTGGGTCTTTCTCCTGTCCGCCGAAGGCAAAGGGGCGCAGGAGCGGGATGCGCGATGCGGTGGCGTCGTTCGAGGCCCGCAGCCTGCCGATCAATCCAAGTTCGGGCAGCCAGGTGCGTGGAGCGAACGCGCGCAGTTCGATCAGGCGCCGCGATCCACTGGTGCCGAGGTAGTCCACTGCGGCATCGATCCATGGTCGCGGGCAGCCGTCCGGCGCAATGGCCCAGCCGTTCACGATCAGATCGAAGCAGGGCTTGGGCGGCACGTACTCGGTTTCCAGGCGGGTCCAGAGTTCATGCTGGCGTGCTGCGATGGCAGCAGCCTGGGCGGCTTCCAGGGGGAGGCTGCCGAGCGTCTGGCGCACGCCCTCGCGGGAGATGGAGGCCTGGTCCCTTGCTGCGGCAAGTTGGGGCGGCAGGCCCGCTGCCTCAGCCAGTTGCCACGTTCCCTTGACGATCAGCAAAGCTGCGTTGCGCCGTTCGGCGTCCTGGTGCGGAAAGACTTCAGTGCGAAACGGCGTGTGGTTGAGGACCGGGCAAGTCATGGTGGTGGCGGATCGGCTTGCAGGCTGGCCACCAACTGCACGGTCTCCACCGCGGCCATCTGCCGGGCGGCGAGGTCTTCGTGGGACAGCGTAAACGGACGGTGGGTGGTCGCCGCATGCTCCACGTAGAGCCAGCTGCGCAGCGCATGCCCGACGTCGAAGGCTTGCGTCAGCCGATGGGTCTGCGTGATCGGCTGGCCCGAGCGGATGCGGATGGCATCGAGCGCCCACAGGCGATCCTTGAGTGCAGGATCTGTCCAGTGGGTGATTTGGTCTGGCTCCAGCCCCGTGCAGCCGTTGGCCGCGAACACTTTGCAGGCGACGGCGCGCAAGGCGCGTCGGCGCTCGTCGGAGGTGCCCTGGGAGTTCACCAGCTCGCCCGGTACGTGGCCGAACACCAGCCGCAGCACGTCGCGCTCGCCCGGCTCCACGGGCCGCTCCTGCCGTTCGATGAAATCGAGTACCGGCAGCAGCCCTTCGATGCGCCCCGCAAGGGCCGCGACCCGCAGCGCCGTGTCGTTGGGCACCCGGAGCCCTTGCAGGACGGCACCCAGGGCCGCTTCGGGTTCGCGCGCGGCCCACAGCGCCAGCGCCGCGTCGGCCGCGGCGGCCCAGCCGATGGGGTGCGATTGCTCGGTGGGGCCGTCTGCGGCGGTGATCCGGTCGATGTAGCGGCGCAGTTCCGGCTGCAGCCGGTGCCCGCCCATCACGCCCAGGGCCTGCAGCGTGGTGATCTGCCGGGCGAGGTCCTGGCCCTGCAGCACGGCTATCCAGCGCTCTTCGGCTCGGGGCGGCACCTGCCCCATGCGCGCGCAGGCCAGAAGGCAGGCGTCCTGGTCCGCTCCGCGCACCGCTGCCGCATGGACCGCGGCAATGTGCTCCGGCAATGCGAGCCGCCCCGCCAGTTCCACGCCGCAGGCCAGCAGCTGGGCGTCGTCCGACGCCAGAAGGTGGCCGCAGGTATCCGGTGCGGCATAGAACCACAGGGCATCCCGAACGCAGACGGGTTGCGCTGCATGCAGGCGGGCGATGAGGTCCAGGCGCGTCGCCACATCGGTTTGGTGCTGCTCTGCCAGCGCAACGCGCACGAACGCGGCACCTGCGATTTCCTCGGGCTGGGCCTTGCCGTCGAGAACCGCCGCCGCGTCCAGGCAGGCGGTGCCGTAGTAGCGGCCGACGGCGATGAGCGCGTCCAGGCGCTGATCGACGGCCTTCAAGGCGCGCAACGTATGCCCACCGCGCAACATGCCCGAGCGCCGGCCGTAGGCTCGGACGGCGATCCCCATCTGCCGGGTCAGCATGCCGGGCAATGGCGGGGGTGTGGAAGGTCGAATGCGAGGAATCATGGGCCGGAAAGGAAGGGCGGTAGCGGTCCTGCCACGCGATGACGGTCTGCCTCGCACCGCGAACGCAGTGGCGGCCACGGCGCGGCGCAGAAAGGTCAGTTCAACTCGATGGAGCCGCCTTCGACGCGATGGGTTTCGACCGCCGCCGATGTGATCTGGTGGCCCCGGATTTCGACCGATCCATCCTGCGAGAACTGCATGCGCGCATCGGCGCAGCGCAGCAGCACGCTGCTGACCGCGCTCAATTCGAGCTGGGTCACTTCCAGCGACAGCGCCCCGGTTGCCCGGTCGAATTGCCAGGGCGCAGCGGCGGGCGCGCCAGGGCAGGGCCAAGCCGCGACGATCAGCGCTGGCAAGGGCGCGTCTCCTGGCACCGCCGATGGAAGGTCCGCAGGCAGGGCCGCGAGTACGTATTGGCCTTCGATCACCCCTGGCATCTGGGATGCCAGTGCCGCACGATGTTCCTGCCCTCGGTACTGCAGGGTCACGGTGCCATCTGCCTCCTGTCGCAGGACTTGCGCTGGCAGGAAGGACCATGCGGAATCGGTGGGCGAGGCGACCAAGGATGAGGCATTTCGGAGCATGCGGGGATCAGTTTTCATGGATGCCCCCGGAAAGGGTGGTCACGTCGCTGGAGCCGATGAGGCGGATGCTGTTGCCGTTGGCGGTGATGGTGCCGTCGGCCTGGAGGGTGATCGAACTGGCACCGACTTTCAGCGTGATCGTCTCCGCATCCATGGTGATGCTGGAGCCGCCACCACCGCCACTGGCATCTCCGCCGCCACCCCCTACGTTGAGGCTGTACTTGGTGCCGACCACCGTGGTCTGATTGGTGCCCACCTTGACGTCCTGGTCGCTGCCCACCGTGGTGCTTTGGTTCTTGCCCACGATGGTGGCCATGATCGCCCCGACATTGAGGTTATAGACCACGCCCACGTTTTCCATGCGGCCGATGCCCACGTTCTGCATGGAGGCGATGCCGATGGTTTCGGTCTTGAACTTGCCGACCTTGATCGACCAGTTGTTGCCGATCTTGTCCTTCTCATTGCGACCGATGGTTTTTGTCCGGTTCTTGCCGATGCTCACCGTCTCGTCGATACCGACGTCCTCGCGGCGGTTGTCCCCGATGCTGATCCGCTCATCATGGTCCACCCGCTCGGTGCGGTTGTTGTGGACCGTGATGTCCTCATTCCGGTCCACTGTTTCCGTCCGGTCGCGGTGGATGACGTTGGTCTCGTCCCGGTCGATGGTCTTGCGGCGGTCCTGACCCACCCAGTGGTCTTCATCGTTCTCGACCTCGACGAGTTGGTCCTTCTGCGCATGCAGCCAAAGCTGCTCGGCCCCGGCCTTGTCCTCGAAGCGGATGGCGTTGGCATCGCCCGCGCCGTTCTTCAGGCCGTCGCCGAAGGCCCCGCCCTTGCTGGATTTGGTCTTGATGCCCGATTGCGTGGCGTTGCCCGGCAGCGCCCACGGCGGCATGTTGTCGGCGTTGTAGACGCAGCCGGTGATGATCGGGTAGTCCGGATCACCATTCAAAAAATCCACGATGACCTCGTGGCCGACGCGCGGGATGAACATGGCCCCGAAGCCCGAGCCCGCCCAACTGCTAGACACCCGCACCCAGCAACTGGAGTTCTCGTTCATGGCGCCCACGCGGTCCCAGTGGAACTGAACCTTGACGCGGCCGTATTGGTCGGGCCAGATTTCCTCGCCGGGTGGGCCGACCACCACCGCCGTCTGCGGACCGGTGGTGCGCGGCTTGCGCGTGGTGCGCTCAGGCGTGTACGGCAAGCTGGTGGGCTGGGCTTGCAAAGTGAACTTCTGGAACGAGCCTTCTTCCTGCGGCGTGCCCTTGGGGCCGGGCGCGGCGGCGCTGACCTGGGGGTTTTCCTTGAAGTGGTATTCGAGGCCGGTCAGCAGGTACTGCTGGTTCTGGTCTTCCCGCGGGTAGTTCTCCAGCGTGAAGGTGTAGCCGGGGGCGAGCGCCCGGTGGCGCGACTGGCCCCGGACGGTGCTTTGGCCGGTGAGGCTCGATTGCAGGCGCACGCGGGCATAGGCCTCGCCGTCGCCGAACTGGGTGTAGCCGCCCGGCCATTCGTAGACTTCGTGGGCGTCGTGCGCGTGCCCCGGCGGGGTCTGGCGCATGTTGGACAGGTCGGCACGGGGTTTCTGGAAGTCGTAGTCGTCGTTGTAGTGCCGCCCGGAGTGGATGGCCTGGTGCAGTTCCCAGGCGTGGATGTTCTCCTTGTCGGCGACCGCAGCCTTCTCCGGGGGATAGAACGGGATGACCGCCGCCCCCGGCAGCGGGCTGTGCGAGGCGACGATGTCGTCGGCCAGGATCAGGATGTGCTGGCCGGCGGCATGCTCGAAGTAGTAGTACGCCCCTTCGTGCTCCAGCAGCCGGGACACGAAGTCGCAATCGCTCTCGCCGTATTGCACGCAATAGTCCCAGCGGCGGTAGCTGCGGGTGAGCTTCTTTTGCAGGGGGTAGCCGTATTTGCCCAAGACCTCTTCGACGATCTCCGGGACGGTCTTGTTCTGGAATATTTTGAAATCGGTCTTGCGGGTGGCGAGCCACAGCCAGGGCTGCAGGCGCAGCCGGTAGGAGTAGGAGCGGTGGTCCTCGCCCTGCATCCCGAAGCGGGTGACGATGCCGTCCAGATAGCGCCGGCCGCCGCCTTGCGTTTCCACCACGACCGTGGCGTTCTTGCCCAGGAGTGCCTTCGGGTCGATGCTTTTGCTGTCGCTCAGCAAATCCAGGTCGAGGCAGAACAGTTGGCTGATGGCTTCCTTGCCCTGCAACTGCCGGAACTGCAGTTGCTCTCCCAGGGGCGTTTGGATCGTGACTCGGCGGGTCATTGGTATGCGGACCCGCAATGGGGCCTGGTGGCGTTGAAACGGCGGCGATCATATCCCGTCAGATGGAATATCGAGCCATTTCTCCCTTGCACCAGACCTGTCTAAATGCGTCCAAGCGTAACTATTCAGCCACTTTGATTCCCATTGTCACAATTAAATGCTGGCCGGTAGAGCGACAGCACTTCCCTCTGCGATTGTCTTCAGAGGCCATGCCCACAGGCAAACCTGCAATCTCCTGACCCCATTTTGAAACCTCATTTGAGGCCCGGACAGGCCGTCGCTTGTTTGGCTCTCGTACACTGATAGTGCCGCCCATCTCAGGCGGTAAAGCGGCCGGGCAGAGACTTGGCGTGGACTAGCGCATCGGATTTGTGAGGCCGCGCCGTTCAAAAAAGCATTTATACGGGAGAACTCATGAAATCATGTGCTTCACGCTGTGGGGGGTTGACCCGCAGCGCTTTCGCTATGGTGTGTTTTGGTCTCGCTACTTTGGCATCGGCAACCGAGCGTGGCTCGCCTCAGCTGATTTCCCAGAAAGAAGCTGCGGCAGTGGATGCGGGCAAGATCGCGATGGTTATGGGAGTGAGCATCGATGAGGCTGATGGTCGCCTGCGGTTGCAAAGGGCAACCAATGAGCTGGGCCGATCTCTTCGTGAGAAATATTCAGCGCGCTTGGCCGGCTTGTACAGAGAATGGACACCAGTCCCTCGCTTCGTCGTGCGATTGAAAGGACCGGAAGCGGAGCCTTCCCAAGATTTGACGGTTACCGACGAGCCGTTTCATATCATTTTCCAAACCGGGGCAACGCACGCCCTTGCCGAACTGCGCAAAGCACAGAGCGATCACGCCCGTGCCCTTGCTGAAGCGTTTCCGACCCTGCAATCCACTCGCATCGATGAGCGCACGGGAGAACTGGTCATCTCTGTGCTGCCCCAAGATGCCAACACGCAAGCACCGTCTCGTGCTACGGCGATTACCGGAGTGCCAACACGCGTCGAACTGGGAGATGTACCGCGCCAGTTGGCCTTGAACGGGGGAGGTGGCTTCACCATCGGGGGGGTGAATGCGGCATGTACTGGGGGGTTCGTAGTCATTGCCAACGATACCCAAACGGGAGCCTCTCACAACCCCATGTTTGACGAATCCGAATAGGGAGGAGTGGGCGCCAGTAGCCGTTTGAGCGTGATGAGGCCCAGCAGCGGTCTGCGCCTGGGTGCATGAGGGGCCTTGCAGGCCCG
>NZ_BQXK01000043.1:2500-5721 GCF_030158995.1 Acidovorax sp. SUPP2825
AAGAAACATTCACATTACGGCATAACGCGCGAGGTGAAAGACCTCGCAAGTACTTGAAGGAAAATGGAGATGTTTTGAAAGAGACGTCAAAGTTATAGGGTCAAGTGACTAAGAGCATGTGGTGGATGCCTTGGCGATTACAGGCGACGAAAGACGTGATAGCCTGCGATAAGCTTCGGGGAGCTGGCAAATAAGCTTTGATCCGGAGATTTCTGAATGGGGAAACCCACCTCGCAAGAGGTATCGCATACTGAATACATAGGTATGCGAGGCGAACCGGGTGAACTGAAACATCTCAGTAGCTCGAGGAAAAGACATCAACCGAGATTCCGAAAGTAGTGGCGAGCGAAATCGGAAGAGCCTTCTAGTGATAGCACGACTGTTAGCAAAATGGGATGGAAAGCCCAGCCATAGCAGGTGATAGCCCTGTATGCGAAAACAGACGTGTGGTACTAAGCTAGAGAAAAGTAGGGCGGGGCACGAGAAACCTTGTCTGAATATGGGGGGACCATCCTCCAAGGCTAAATACTCGTAATCGACCGATAGTGAACCAGTACCGTGAGGGAAAGGCGAAAAGAACCCCGGGAGGGGAGTGAAATAGATCCTGAAACCGCATGCTTACAAAAAGTAGGAGCCCGCAAGGGTGACTGCGTACCTTTTGTATAATGGGTCAGCGACTTACATTCAGTGGCAAGGTTAACCGAATAGGGAAGCCGTAGAGAAATCGAGTCCGAATAGGGCGTTCAGTCGCTGGGTGTAGACCCGAAACCAAGTGATCTATCCATGGCCAGGATGAAGGTGCCGTAACAGGTACTGGAGGTCCGAACCGACTAGTGTTGCAAAACTAGCGGATGAGCTGTGGATAGGGGTGAAAGGCTAAACAAACTTGGAAATAGCTGGTTCTCTCCGAAAACTATTTAGGTAGTGCCTCAAGTATTACCGTCGGGGGTAGAGCACTGTTTTGGCTAGGGGGTCATGGCGACTTACCAAACCAAGGCAAACTCCGAATACCGACGAGTACAGCTTGGGAGACAGAGCACCGGGTGCTAACGTCCGGACTCAAGAGGGAAACAACCCAGACCGCCAGCTAAGGTCCCTAAAATTGGCTAAGTGGGAAACGAAGTGGGAAGGCTAAAACAGTCAGGATGTTGGCTTAGAAGCAGCCATCATTTAAAGAAAGCGTAATAGCTCACTGATCGAGTCGTCCTGCGCGGAAGATGTAACGGGGCTAAGCCAGTTACCGAAGCTGCGGATTCACAGTTTACTGTGAGTGGTAGGAGAGCGTTCTGTAAGCCTGTGAAGGTGTCTGGTAACGGATGCTGGAGGTATCAGAAGTGCGAATGCTGACATGAGTAGCGTTAAAGGGGGTGAAAAGCCCCCTCGCCGTAAGCGCAAGGTTTTCTACGCAACGTTCATCGGCGTAGAGTGAGTCGGCCCCTAAGGCGAGGCAGAGATGCGTAGCTGATGGGAAACAGGTCAATATTCCTGTACCGATGTGTAGTGCGATGTGGGGACGGAGAAGGTTAGCTCAGCCAACTGTTGGATATGTTGGTTCAAGCCTGTAGTCGTGCCTGGTAGGCAAATCCGCCAGGTTTAGATGAGGGGTGATAACGAGTCTGCTTGCAGACGAAGTGAGTGATACCCTGCTTCCAGGAAAAGCCACTAAGCTTCAGCTACACACGACCGTACCGCAAACCGACACTGGTGCGCGAGATGAGTATTCTAAGGCGCTTGAGAGAACTCAGGAGAAGGAACTCGGCAAATTGATACCGTAACTTCGGGAGAAGGTATGCCCCAAGTAGGTGAACCTGTACAAGGCGAGCCCAAAGGGGTTGCAAAAAATCGGTGGCTGCGACTGTTTAATAAAAACACAGCACTCTGCAAACACGAAAGTGGACGTATAGGGTGTGACGCCTGCCCGGTGCTGGAAGATTAAATGATGGGGTGCAAGCTCTTGATTGAAGTCCCAGTAAACGGCGGCCGTAACTATAACGGTCCTAAGGTAGCGAAATTCCTTGTCGGGTAAGTTCCGACCTGCACGAATGGCGTAACGATGGCCACACTGTCTCCTCCTGAGACTCAGCGAAGTTGAAATGTTTGTGATGATGCAATCTCCCCGCGGAAAGACGGAAAGACCCCATGAACCTTTACTGTAGCTTTGTATTGGACTTTGAACAGATCTGTGTAGGATAGGTGGGAGGCTTTGAAGTGAGGACGCTAGTTCTCATGGAGCCAACGTTGAAATACCACCCTGGTGTGTTTGAGGTTCTAACCTAGGTCCCTTATCGGGATCGGGGACAGTGCATGGTAGGCAGTTTGACTGGGGCGGTCTCCTCCCAAAGCGTAACGGAGGAGTTCGAAGGTACGCTAGGTACGGTCGGACATCGTGCTAATAGTGCAATGGCATAAGCGTGCTTAACTGCGAGACTGACAAGTCGAGCAGATGCGAAAGCAGGACATAGTGATCCGGTGGTTCTGTATGGAAGGGCCATCGCTCAACGGATAAAAGGTACTCTGGGGATAACAGGCTGATACCGCCCAAGAGTTCATATCGACGGCGGTGTTTGGCACCTCGATGTCGGCTCATCTCATCCTGGGGCTGTAGCCGGTCCCAAGGGTATGGCTGTTCGCCATTTAAAGAGGTACGTGAGCTGGGTTTAAAACGTCGTGAGACAGTTTGGTCCCTATCTTCCGTGGGCGCTGCAGATTTGAGGAAGCCTGCTCCTAGTACGAGAGGACCGGAGTGGACACACCTCTGGTGTATCGGTTGTCACGCCAGTGGCATTGCCGAGTAGCTAAGTGTGGAAGAGATAACCGCTGAAAGCATCTAAGCGGGAAACTCGTTTCAAGATGAGATCTGCCGGGGCCTTGAGCCCCCTAAAGAGTCGTTCAAGACCAGGACGTTGATAGGTCAGGTGTGGAAGCGCAGTAATGCGTTAAGCTAACTGATACTAATTGCTCGTGCGGCTTGACCCTATAACTTTGATCACCATTCGATCAAGTTGTTATGCCAAGTGACGCAGTCAAAATACAAGCTGATTCCAAACTCTATGAATTCGCCGCCTTGATCACATCAAGGTAGCTCCAAGTTATGCCTGATGACCATAGCAAGTTGGTCCCACTCCTTCCCATCCCGAACAGGACAGTGAAACGACTTTGCGCCGATGATAGTGCGGGTTCCCGTGTGAAAGTAGGTCATCGTCAGGCTCTTACAGCCCAAA
>NZ_BQXK01000044.1:0-5621 GCF_030158995.1 Acidovorax sp. SUPP2825
AGGAGTGAAACAGCGTCCACACGTCGTCGGGCCCGAAGCCGAACCAGGCCTCGGTGGCATCCAGCAGCCGCGCCACGTTGCGGTGGCTCAGTTGGGCGCCCTTGGGGCGGCCTGTGGAGCCGGAGGTGTAGATCACATAGGCCAGCCCGTCCGGGCTCACCTGCACCTGCGGATCGGTGTCCGCCTCGCCCGACAGGTCCAGCGTGTCGATCTCCAGCACCTTCAGCCCGGCCGTGCCAGGAATGCGTTCACGCACCGACGAATGAGCAAGCACCAATCCGATGCCGCTGTCCTGGACCATATGCGCCAGGCGATCAGCAGGGTAATCCGGGTCCAGCGGCACATAGGCACCACCGGCCTTGAGAATGGCCAGCAGCCCCACCACCATCTCCACCGAGCGCTGCATGGCAATGCCCACCCGGGTCTCCGGCACCACCCCCAGCGCCATCAGGCGGTGGGCCACTCCGTTGGCTCTCGCGTTGAGCTCGCCATAGGTCAGGCTCTGATCCTCGCAACGCAACGCAATGGCGCCAGGCTGGTTGATTGCCTGCCGCTCCACAAGACGGTGCAAGGGAGAGTGACTGCCCGCAGTCGCCTTGCACTGCCCCCGCGCCAGCAGGGCCTGCCACCGCACCGTGCCCGACCATTCCAATTCGCAGATGCGCTGTTCCGGATGGTCGGCCAAGGCGCCCAGAAGGGACAGATAGTGGTCCACCATCCCTTCGATGGTTTGCAAATCGAAAAGCCCGCTCGCGTACTGCAGGCTCGCGCTAATCTGACCGTCAACGCCTTCGCTGGTGCTGAGCATCAGTTCGTACTTGGCCGCCATGTCGCCCAGTCCATAGGACTGCACATCCAGTCCCGGTAGCTGCAGCACGGCCTGCGCACCGAATTGGAGGTGATTGAACATGACCTGGAACAGCGGACTTGCGCCGAGGTTTCTGTCGGGCCGAAGGGCCTCGACCAATTGCTCGAAGGGCAGATCCTGGTGTTCCTGGGCCTCCAGTGCCCGGTTTCTCACCTGGGCAAGCAAGGAGGCCAGGCTTTGCTGCTCGTCGATCTGGCTGCGCAGAACCTGTGTATTGACAAAGAACCCGACCACGCCCTGAGTCTCCGCTCTGCGCCTGTTGGCCATGGGGACGCCGACCCGAATGTCCTCTTGCAACGTGTACCGGTTGAGCAGCAGCTGGAACATTGCCAGCAAAGCCATGAACAGCGTGGCATCCTGCGCCAGCGCGCTCTTGCGCAGCCGGGTGGCCAGGCTCGCCGGCAACTGCACCGTACGGGTTGCCGCCTGGTAACGGCCATCTGCGCGGCGCGCGTAGTCTACCGGCAGTTGCAGCACCGGCTGCTCGCCGCCCAGTTGCCGCGTCCAGTAGGCAAGCTGGCGCTCCCTCTCGCCCGAGTTGAGCCAGTCCTTTTGCCACACAGCGTAGTCGGCGTACTGGATGGGCAAGGGGTCCAGGCTGGCAGGTTTATCACCCTGCGTAAGAGCCAGATAGTGCCGGCCGAATTCCTGCAGGATGATGTCCATGGACCATGCATCGGAGGCGATATGGTGCATGGTGAGCACGAGCACATGCTCGTCACCCTCTCCTTGGCCCTGATCTTCGCCTTGCAGCCGAATGACACCGGCCCGCAGCAGCGGCCCCTGGGTCAGATCGAAGGCTGCTTCGCTGAGTTTCTGCGCCTCGCTCCTGAGCGCCGACTCCCGCGCATCGGGCGCCAGGCCTGAAAGATCGATCAGCGGCACCTGCAGCGCCACGGACTCCTGAATCCTCTGGCCGACCTGTCCCTGTGAATCGGTGGTGAAGACGGCCCGCAGCGCCTCATGCCGCGCGACCACGTTGTTCAGCCCCAGGCGCAGCGCGTCCAGGTTCAGACAGCCCCGTATCCGCAGGGCGCCCGGTATGTGGTACGCCGTGCTGGCGCGGTCGAATTCCCACAGAAACCACTGCCGGGTCTGCGCAAACGATGGCGGTGTACCCCGGCGCGGATCCCTGGGCACGATGTCCAGCATGGAAAAGTCGATGCCCTGCTCCTTGAGCATTTTGAGCACTTGGCCTTTCTTGTCTTCGGCCAGCAGCGCGAAGCGCTCCGCGTAGCTGCGATACGTGTTTTTCATTTATCCCTCTACCTTTTCCAGAATGGAGCCGATCAGGTCGAAATCGGCCACCTTGTCCGCTTTCGATCCGCGGATGTCGTCATCGATGTGCACTGCCAGATGGCTAAGCAGGGGCTTCTCGAAATAGGTCCTCAGGCCGACACTGGCACCACAGGCCTGCTGCACGCGCAGTTGCAGCCGGATCACCGCCATGGAGTTGCCGCCCAGGTCGAAAAAGTGGTCGTTGCGTCCTACGCGCGGCACCTCCAGCACCTCGGACCAAAGGTCCGCCAGCAGGGCCTCGGTCTCCCCCTGCGGCGGCTCGTAGCCTGTGGCCGATGCCGGGACGAAGGCCGGCAGTGCCTTTCTGTCCACCTTGCCATTGGCATTCAGCGGCAGGGCATGGAGCACGACGACGCCGGCAGGCACCATGTAATCGGGCAGGTCCCGGGCAAGGCGCTGACGCAGCTCGGCGGGTTCGATGGCCTGATGCGCCGCGACGTAGCCCACCAGCAGCGGGCCGTTGGGCCCTTCGCAGGCCACCACCACCGCCTCGCGCACCTCGGGCTGGGCCAGTAGGCGTGCCTCGATCTCTCCGAGCTCGATGCGCAGGCCCCGGATCTTGACCTGATGGTCGATGCGGCCCAGGTACTCGATCTGGGCTTCGGCATTCCAGCGGACCAGATCACCGGTGCGGTAGAGCAGTTCCCCACCGCCATCCACGGGATTGGCGACGAACCGCTCCGACGTCAAGCCTGAGCGATTGACGTAGCCCCGACCCAGCCCGGTTCCGCCCAGGTACAGCTCGCCAGCCATACCCGGTGCAACCAAGTTGAGGTCTGCATCCAGCACATAGGTCCGGATCCCGTCGATGGGCCTGCCGATGGGAACGTTTGGGACAATGGCGTCCCCCTCGTCGCGGCAGGTCCAGCGCGTGACGTGGATGGTCGTCTCCGTGGGGCCGTAGAGGTTTTGCAGGCTTACGCCTGGCAAGCGCCTCAGGGCCTCGCGTTGCGTGTCCGAAGGCATGGCTTCGCCGCCGCAAATGACATAGCGAAGGCGTGCCTGCTCATCGATCCGCTCGTGGGCCAGGAAGGCCTGCAGCATCGAAGGCACAAAGTTCAACGTCGTAATGCCGTGCTGGAGAATCAGCGCGATGATTCTCTCGGGGTCCCGGTGATCGCCGGGCCGGGAGACCACCAGGCGTGCACCCGCCGTCAGCGGCCAGAAAATCTCCCACACCGATACGTCAAAGCCGAACGGCGCCTTGTGCAGCACCGCGTCGGCGCCGCTGATGACATAGGTGCGCTGCATCCAGTTCATGCAACTGGCCAGCGAAGAGTGCCGGTTCGCTGCGCCCTTGGGCCTCCCGGTAGAGCCCGACGTATAGATCACGTAGGCCAGGTTCTCGCCGTGCACGGGCACTGCCGGATCGTGGGCAGGGCCGGTGCCCAAATCCAGGCGGTCAAGCTCCAGCCGTTCCAGCCGGGCCGTGCCAGGAATGCACATGCCCAGGCTGCTTTGCGTAAGCAGCAACTGCATGCGGCTGTCCTCGGCAATCCAGGCCAGGCGCTCCTCGGGGTATTCGGGGTCCAGCGGCACATAGGCGCCGCCGGCCTTCAGTACCGCCAGCAACGCCACCACCATTTCGACTGATCGGTGCGCGGCAACGCCCACACGCACCTCGGGCCCCACGCCCAGAGCGATGAGGCGGTGAGCCAGGCGATTGGCCCGTGCATTGAGTTCGGCATAGCTCAGTGCCTGCGCCTCGAATACCAGGGCTGTCGCCCCGGGATGCGCGCGCACCCTGTGCTCGAAAACCCGATGCACCGGCTCTGCATACGGCTGCCCTTGGTCGTTGACGCCCCATGCACACAACCGCCCGCGCTCGGCGCCGTCGACCAGTTCCAGGTCCCTGACAGCCTGCTGCGGCCTCTCGGCCATGGCCTGCAGAATGGCCCGGTAGTGGCCTGCCATGCGTTCCAAGGTCTGTGTATCGAACAGCTCCCGGGCATAGGCCCAGTTCACCAGGATGCGGCCATCGGCACATTCGGTGGTGTTGAGCGTCAACTCGAACTGGGCTGTTCTGCCGCCAATGCGCATCTCCTGCAGCCTGAGCCCCGGCAATTGCTCCAGAGGGCGCGTGTCCACACGCTGGTGGTTGTGCATGACCTGGAACAAGGGGTTGATGCCGATGTTTCTCTCGGGCTGCAGTGCCTCCACCAACTGGTCGAACGGCAGGTCCTGATGGGCCTGCGCCTCCAGCACCGCTTGCCGGGCCTGCGCAATGATCTGCCCCAGGCTCGCATGCCCGTCGATGCGCGAACGCAGTACCTGTGTGTTGACGAACATGCCCACCATGCCAGCCGTTCCGGGCCGGTGGCGGTTGGCGATGGGCACGCCCACCCGCATGTCCGGCTGACCGCTATAACGGCTCAGTTGCACCTGCAGGCCTGCCAGCAGCAGCATGAACAACGTGGCTCCCTGCTCGTGGGCGCGGGCCTTCAGGCGCTGCGCCAGGGCCGGTTCCAGCTCGAAACCATGGCTTTCCAGGCCGTACTGCGCGCTGGCTTGCCGCGCATGGTCCAGGGGAAGCTCGAGGATGGGATGCTCGTCGCCCAACTGCTGCGTCCAGTAGCCGAGTTGACGCGCCTTCTCTGCGGAGTCCATCCACGTCATTTGCCAGGCCGCATAGTCGGCGTAGCAGACGGGCAACTCGGGAAGCCCGGACGGTTGCTCCAGAACATGGGCACGGTACAGTGCCACGAAGTCGCGGATGATCACGTCCAGCGACCAGCCATCGGACACGATATGGTGCATGGCCACGACGAGCACATGCTCCGCCTCGGCCAATTTCAACACGGCCACACGCAGCAACGGCCCCTGAGTCAGGTCAAAGGGTGTCGTGCTGACCCGCCGGATTTCCGCATCAACGCGGCTCTGTGCATCCGATCCCTGCAGGTCCTGCATAGCAATATCTAGCGCCATGTGCGCCAGGACCACCTGCTGCGGCTGCCCGCTGTTCGACAGGGGAAACACCGTGCGCAATGCCTCATGGCGATGCAGCAGTTGCGCGAAGCACGTTCTGACCGCATCCATCTCCAACGCTCCGAACAGGCGCAGCGCACCCGCAATGTGGTAAGCCGAGCTGGTGGGATCCAACTGCCACAGAAACCATTGGCGCAATTGCGCGTAGGAGGGTTGCAACGGCTGTGCACGCAATGCAGGCGCCAGGCGTGGGATGGCGGCTACGCCACCGTCTGCCTCGGGAGCAAGCTGCGCCACCCTTGCCATGGCAGCCAGCGACTGATGCTCGAAGACCTGCCTGGGCAGGAGGCGCAGCGCCGCTTTACGGGCGCGCTCCACCAGCTTCAGCGCCAGGATGGAATCCCCGCCCAGTTCGAAGAAGCCGTCCCGGCGGCCCACGCGCTCCACGCCCAGCACCTCGGCCCAGATGCGCGCCAGCATCTCCTCCAGCTCGCCTTGCGGTGCCTCGTATTGCTGCACCCCGGCCATC
>NZ_BQXK01000045.1:0-4702 GCF_030158995.1 Acidovorax sp. SUPP2825
TTGCTGGCTTTGGAAAGCTGCGCATTCGCTTTGAGCGGCGACTGGACATCCACCAGGCGCTGCTGAAATTGGCCGCAGCCATCATCTGCTCGCGGTTTGTTGAGAGGTCGTGTTAGCCACTCTAAAGCGCCTGCTCAGCCTCTACAGTCTGTTGCCGCCTGAACTCCCGAGGCGAACGCATTTTCAGCGAAGAATGCGGATGCACCTCGTTGAAATGCTCGAAGGCCACTGGCAGTTGCGCCAGTATCGTCTGCGCGTCACGCAGGTCCATGCGGGCCACGTAGTCGCGCTTGAAGGTGTTCACGAAGCTCTCGGCCATGCCGTCGCTTTGCGGACTGCAGACAGGCGTGTTGATGGGCTTCAGGCCCAGCGCGCGTGCCAGTGTCCTCGTTTCGGCGGCGATGTAGGCGCCGCCGTTGTCACTGAGGAACTCCAACTCCTGGCCCTGCGGGACCGCTTCGACCGAGCCGAAGCGGCGTTCGACTGCCTCGATGAGCATCTCGCGCACCGGCTCACCTCGGGAAGGTCTGCGTAACGCGCTTTGAGATGTGCTGATGTCGAGCTGCAAGCCGATTTGCAGCGTAAGCTTCGTCGGGGCTCAGCGTCAGACCGTTTTCGGCCCACTTCCCGGCCGTCTGGCCGTTTGCAGGCACACTCATGCCTACGCCCCCACTTACTTGCTATCAGCCCATCAACTACCATCCCCATCATCGTTCAGCCTTACAAGGCTTACTTACCAAAGTCCCCGCTTATTGACTTTCGATAGCAGTCTTGATAACGAGTCCAGCACTTCCGGTTCCCGGGCAAGCTCAGTGATCCTAGAAAGTTCTGGTAAATCGAAATCAACGCCGGCAATTTCACGTGTCCGCCGAAGCACTTGCTCCATCAAGGTGGTCCTCGGAACCAGTATGTAGTGCACTTCGCAGTCCAGGCCTTGGGCGAGCTTGGCGAGGGTGTTTAGAGAAATGGTTCCATTCGCTTCTCCCTGCTCCAACTTTCGTATTCCCTGAGCTGTCATGCCCAGGCGGGCTCCAAGAGCTTGGGAACTCATGCCCATAGCAAGGCGAATGGTCTTCGTCCAACCGCACCGGGGCGTGGCCATCCGCTGCAGTCTTGCAAATTCGCAAAACTGCCGATCAAGCTCGGCCAAGCGTGTGAGATCCAGGCGGTTTTTCAAAGGCGCAATGAGGGTTGGCAACTGACGGGTTGCCCATGCAGTGAACTTGGGCAACCGGTAGCTTTCCATTCGCGCAAAGGTGAGCGTTGAGCGTTCATTCGACTCCAATGCTCAGCTATCTTCACGCGTTCGGTCCAGATGGGACCAAATAGTCTCATATTTTCTTGAACGAGGAATCATGCTGCGCGTGGACAAAGCGACCCTTGGAAAATTCGGTGAACCAGAACTGGCAAGCCTCATCGGTTTGAGAGGATGGCAATCAGTTCTGCCGGACGCCCTGGACGACCAGCAACTTCTGTTGGTCTCTGATCAATTGCGGGACTTGCTTGCTGGCCAGGGTTGGGATGACACCCGTGGACCGGGCAGTGCGGCGCTCCCCATCAGTCTGCTCCTGCTGTCGAAGGCTGGAGCAATGCGCTCTGGCAAGAATCTGGATGTGGCGATGGACACCTTGCATGAGGCCATGACCCTGCTCAGCGTTACAGTGGACAGAGAAATCGTCAGCCGCATGCTTCATCGCCAGGATGGCAGCACAGGCGCGGGATTGATGCAGGGCCTGGGGTTGCTTGTTCAGAACGTCTCAGAGCCCTTCAAGTCACCTTGTCCAGCCTGACCTGAGGCCAAGGCGCGCAAGTCGGCTTTGATGACCTTGAGGAGTTCGCTGACCGAAGCCGGGTCCAGTGTTTGGCAGTATGCAGCGGCGACCAGCGTCAGAGGATGAATCTGCAGGTTCTCGGCTAACCCTTCAATGGTGCGAATGCCCGGCACCTGATGGCCTTGCTCGACCCGGCTGATGTGCCGCCTGCTGGTTGCAAACAGCATGTCTTCCTGGGTGACGCCCCGTGCCGCGCGCAACTGCTGCAGCGCACGACCAAAGTCGGCTTGGGGACGGGCATTCTTCCGGGAAGGCATTGCCTCGATTTCCGCCCAACGGGACTTAGAAGACCACGACCAAATAGTCTCATTGCGGCAGTGAAGCGCTGAAAATTCATTCTTCAACCGCCCCCGCTCGCCCCGACATGCCCATACTCTTCCTGGATTTCGACGGAGTTCTGCATCCAGAGCATTGCCATGAGTCGAAGCACTTTTGCTGCCTGCCATTGCTGGAGAGAGCGGTGCGTCAAGTTCCAGAGTGCGAACTGGTGATCACCAGCACTTGGCGGCTGCAGTACCCTTTGGTGCGCCTTCGGCAGCGGTTTTCTGCGGACGTGGCTGCCAGGATTACAGGGACCACGCCCAGGTTCACGGAGCTGACGGATGTGCCCGATACGCTGGTGGGCTACGAGCGCGAGGCGGAGTGCCGTGCGTGGCTGTGGGCCCATCAAGTTGCCCACCGGCCCTGGTTGGCGGTGGATGATCGTTCTTGGCTCTATCGACCGTTTTGCAGATCTCTGTTTCTGGTGAATGGCAGGGAGGGACTCACTTCAATCGCCAGCGAGCAACTGGCCGCGCGGTTGCGTCAACTCCTGTAGATGGCCGCTGCATGACGCCAACATGGACTATTGAACACGCATCCAGAAAACGACATCACGGCCCTCGCTTGGCCAGAGCATGGCCGCTGAGCCTGGAAGCACGCAGGGTGAGAGGTGCGTATTCCGGACGCACCTGAACACTGAGTCCATTTCGAGCTGACCACTATGCCAGCACCGATGACAGATCGCCAATCACACTATCCAGGCGCGCCTCTAGGGCAGGATTCGGCCAGAAGCCGCCGCTGGCGGTTAGGGCGCAAGCCGCTGGACTGACGCCCCATGAAAGAAGCCCTCATATGAGGGCTTCATGAGGAAGGTCACCGAAACGATTCGAGGGCTTATTCCGCTTTACTTGTGTAGTGTGTCCACTTCATTAAAAACCTATTCTAAGGCAGTCAGTCCGTTCAGGGGTTTTTTCTAGCCCACTGGATAAATGAATTGAAGAGAGGATAGCGGACATTTTGATCGTTGACGCCTGCCCAGGCAATGTCTAGTTTGACCTCGGCCAAAAATATTTGATCCAGCGTTGTCGGATCAGTTGCTATAAGCTGGAGATAAGGTTGATGCTCCCCAGGCTTACGCAGAGACTTCGCATGCACCCATAGAAATGGCTTGTAGGCTTTTGCGAGCCGAGTTAAGCCTATTGGTTCGGCAATACTCGAAACTTGGTCTTGAAGGCCTTTCGTGACAATCAGTTTCTGGATGTCTTCGAAAGATAGCACTTCTTTAAAAACGTTAGTGGCTCTGAGTTGCTGCAGACCATATTCGCCACCGTTAGACATTACGGCGATGCCGTTGAACTTACTTAATGAAATATCCTTGGCGATTACGGTTGTTGCATTACCAACCGTTCCTATTTCGCTTTTCAACAGACCAGTTTGTGGGTCGACAGGCGCGACTTTCAAATGACTAGCACAGCCCACCAGCGCAACCGCAGCCAAAACAACGGCAAAACTCAAAAAACGCACACATTTCTCCAAGTTAAACTGCAATTTCGCAGTTAGCCGATTGTCTCACACTGAGACTATATGTAACAATTACGTGAAAATTGTTTAGAGCATGTCATCAACTTCTCGCCGCAGTGCAGAGTCCAGCGTTGATGACCAGTCAGTCCGGTGCCACGAACACCACACCAGCTATCTTCTGTTACCGGCGGCAACCGGCCAATTTTGTTGAAAAACTCGGTTCGACCCACGCTGTACGCGAGGTCCTTTGACCGGCTGAGTTGATCGTGGCGCTTTGTGAGTAGCCTCAGCGAGGCACGGCACCCTGCCGTGCCCCTTCACATCGCCATCGACACTTTGTGTTCTCCACTTGGGGTCAACCGCTTGGCCATGCGCCGCAGGTTTTGCGCCGTTGCAGCCAATAGGAACTCGTCTTGCGCACCAGTAAGACCGCGCAACCTCAAGCGGTCGAGCTTCAAGATCCGCTTGAGGTGCGCGAACAGCATCTCGACCTTCTTTCGATCACGTCTTGATTGCACATACGCTGGCGTCGCTGATATGGCGCGAGCAACGTCCCGTGCCGCCTCATGGACGCTTCGTGCAATCTTGCGCATGGGTGTGTTCGGGCAAGACCGGCAGTTTGGTGATGCTCTGCAACCACTCAACGTCCTGCCAGGTCGGAGCATGTTGGAGCAGACCGTCAAACAAAGCACTCTGACCCGGCGACAAGTAAACGGGGGGCGGCGCTGCCAATCCTGCTAGGTTTACAGCAAGTGCGCCTGCGGGAACGCGGAATCCTGCACGGCGCTCTCGGTCTCTAGCGCCGCTACTTGGGGCGTCTACTGTCAACACCAGCGCTTCGTAGCCAGCAGCCTCAGCGCGCTGAATCAGCTCGCGTGTAAATCCTCGATCGTGTTGCAGATAGAGCTGGAACCACAGAGGCCCTCTCCCCGGATCGGAATGAATTGCCTTGGCGACTACCTCTAGAGCGTGTTATGAACTTTGCTCCGTGAGAGCGAAGCCAAGGGTAGAGTTTGCAGATGCCCCGCAAGCCCTACCCAACAGACGTCAGCGATGAAGAATGGAGCTTCGCTGCGCCTTACCTGACC
>NZ_BQXK01000046.1:0-4556 GCF_030158995.1 Acidovorax sp. SUPP2825
GATGGCCGGGGTGCAGCAATACGAGGCACCGCAAGGCGAGCTGGAGGAGATGCTGGCGCGCATCTGGGCCGAGGTGCTGGGCGTGGAGCGCGTGGGCCGCCGGGACGGCTTCTTCGAACTGGGCGGGCATTCGCTGCTGGCCCTGGGCCTGCTGGAGCGCGTGCGCGCCCAGGGCCTGCGCGTGCAGGTGCGCATGCTGTTCCAGCACCCGAGGCTGGCGGAGTTTGCACAGGCGTTGCAGCGGGAGCAGGGGCAGGCGCAGGAGCCGGGTACCGGCGAGATCGACATGCCACCCAATCTGATCCCCGAAGGCTGCACGGCGATCACGCCGCAGATGCTGACCCTGGTGGAACTCGATGCCCAGGAGATCGCACGCATCGAAGCCGTGGTGCCCGGGGGCGCGGCCAACATCCAGGACATCTACCCGCTGGCGCCGCTGCAGGAGGGCATGCTGTTCCACCACATGCTGGACACGCAGCACGATGCCTACGTGACCTCGCACGAACTGCTGTTCGACAGCCGCGAGCGACTGGAGCACTTTGCGGCCAGCTTCAACGCCGTGATCGCGCGGCACGACATTCTGCGCACGGCCGTGCTGTGGGAAGGCCTGCGCGAGCCGGTGCAGGTGGTGTGGCGGCGGGCGGCGCTGCAACTGCGGTGGCTGCAGGATGCCAGCGCGCTGCCGGCCTTGCACCGCATCGACGTGCGCCAGGCGCCCATGATCGATGCCTTTGCCGTGGCCGAAGGCCAGCGCTGGAGGCTGCAGCTGTACACCCACCACATGGTGGACGACAACACCACGCTGAAGCTGGTGGTCAGGGAGATCGGCTTGGTGCAGCAGGGCCTGCAGGCGCAGTTGCCCGAGCCGGTGGCGTTCAGGCGCTTTGTGGCGCAGGCGCGGCTGGGCCGCAGCAGGGCTGCACATGAGGCGTTCTTCCGGCAGATGCTGGGTGACGTGCAAGAGCCGACGGCGCCCTACGGGCTGTTGGATGTGCGCGGGGATGGATCGGGCGTGCAGGAGGCGCGGTTGGCGCTGGATGCGGGCCTTGCGCGGCGCATCCGCGAGCAGGCGCGCAGCCACGGGGTGAGTGCGGCGGCATTGTTCCACCTGGCCTGGGCGCTGGTGGTGGGCAGGACCACGGGGCGTGACGATGTGGTGTTCGGCACGGTGCTGTTCGGGCGCATGCAGGGCGAGAGGGATGCGGGCCGTGCGCTGGGGATGTTCATCAACACCTTGCCGATCCGAATCGGGCTGGGTGGGCAGGCGGTGGCTCAGGCGTTGCGGCAGACGCATGTTGCGCTGACGGGGCTGCTGGAGCACGAGCATGCGAGCCTGTCGCTGGCGCAGCGCTGCAGCGGGCTGGAGGCGGGGGTGCCGCTGTTCACCGCCTTGCTCAACTACCGCCACGGGGCCGGGCAGTCCGATGATGTGCAGGCCGAAAGACTTCAGTGGGAAGGGGTCGAGATGGTGGGTGGGGCGGAGCGCACCAACTATCCCTTCGGCCTGTTCGTGAATGATCTGGGCACGGATTTTTCGTTGGTCGTCCAGGTGGCATCGGGCGTTGATGCGTCCACCGTCGGTGGCTATGTGAGCGAGGCCATTCAAGGCGTGGTCCAGGCCTTGGGATCGCCTTTGCCTGTGCGGCTGTCGGAGATCGGTGTGATGCAGGGCCAGGAGCGTGCGCGCTTGCTGGACTGGAGCGTGGATGCCCATGGCCAACCGTGGACGGCTCCCGTCCACCGCCTGTTCGAGCAAAGGGCACGCGAATGCCCCGAGGCGCCGGCCCTGTCGTTCGGGGAGCGGACGCTGAGTTATGGCGAGCTCAACGCGAGAGCCAACCGGGTGGCCCACCGCCTGATGGCGCTGGGGGTGCGGCCGGAGACCCGGGTGGGCATTGCCATGCAGCGCTCGGTTGAAGCGCGCCGCGATAAATAGCGACGCGATGCTGAGATAAATGCGGACACTGTAGCTTGCACACCGCGCAACAGAATTGCGCATATGAAAATGCAATCCGACAACGGCGTCCTTGGAAGTGTCATGGGCGACGAGATCAGCCAAGCCATGGTGCACCTGCCTCGGGCGGCGCCGGGTCTGCCCGAGGCGATGACTGGTGAAACAGAATCGTTGAACCATGGCCGGGTGCGCGTGACATTCCAGCTCACGAGGAACAAGCACAACAAGAGCGTGATGTGGTACTGGCGGCCCACCCATGCTGAGCCCATCGCTCCCTCAGAATAGACCCGCTGGCTCGGCCTCACGGTCCCAGTTGTAGATGACGAGTTCCCCCCGTTCCACGCGGTTGGCTCCACCGCCTACGGTGTAGTCCAGCTTGAGCTCCTCCATTCCAAATCCAGCAAAGCGGTTGGGGGCTTGGCCAGGTGTTAGCGCACTTGGCCAGGTCGCCCGTCTTTTTGTGTAGTTACGCCTCGCCCTCCACGTACGGCAGAGATGGAGCGGGGCCTTCAATGACTCCGTCGCGCACAAACACCCGCTGCCCCGCCTGGACGTCTCCACGGGCGTGCAGCACGCCCCCACCAGACATGGCCACGGTGGCCACGCCCGCCACGACGGCTGTGACATCGCCCACCTGCAGCGGACGGGCAGGCATCAGGTCCATGAACTCTCGGTAGGCGTTACGCATGGGTTTCAATCGATAGGGTTTGGCGCAGCGTGGGGCGGCTCCACTCGATCGACGTGCTGCGCACGATGCCCATCACCGTCTGATCGCCCCGAAACCGCACGAACTGTCCCGGCACGATCACGCCTGTTTCGGGCAGCACCTGCATGCGCAGGGTGACGTGCTCCTGCCGGCCCGTGTCCGACAGCTCGGCGATGCCGCGGGCGCGGTGGACGTCGGCGTGCGTGATCAGGGCGTGGGTGACCTGGGGCGCCAGCACGTTGCCTGCGGTCCCGGCCCTGCTGAAAGGCCCGAACACCCCTGCGCTCACGCCCCCGAGGAACACCCGGTTGTAGCCCGGGCGGTCCACATACTCGGTGCCGACCACCTCGGCGGCGGCGCCCGGGATTTCGAAATCCGGCGTGATGCCGCCCCAGGCCCAGGGCGCTGCCGGGTAGCGAGGCAGCACGCGCAGCACCGGATCCGTGGCGTGCGGCTGTACATAGCCGCCCGCGGCCGTGGCGATGTCGTTGATCGCGTCGATGTAGGTGCCCTGCAGCGCCCAGGCGCCCGCCGGCACCAGCCAGTCCACAATCTGCCAGTCCAGGTCCCAGCCCATGCGCACCCCGTTGACCGTGAGCACGTCGGCCGCCAGCTGCTGGGCCGTGCGCGGCACCGCCAGGCTGAACGATTGCGTCGGGGCATAGGGAGCGCCCAGGATCGACGCCTTGCCCTTGCCGGAGACCGACCAGCGCACCTGGGGCAGGAAGCGCCGGTCCTGGACGGTGCGCTCCAGGCGCAGCCGAAACGGCACCCCGTTGACCGTCGCCTCGAGCTCGGCCGGATCGCCCTGGCCATCACGCCCCAGGTGCCCGGCCGCGTCGTGGTGCAGCGAGGCCGACCAGGACCAGGTCCAGCTCTGGTGGTCCAGCGACATGCTGAAACTGTGGGCGCGCAGCTCGGCGCCCGTGTCGACGCGATGCAGGGTGATGTTGTTGATCACGATATAGGTCCTACGAACGGGGACGATGACAGTGGCGCCGGGCTCCGGGTCGGAGTGGCGATCGCACAGGAACACCAGGTGCGCCGGCACACCGTGGTCGACGAGCGCATCGAACATCAGGTGCACCGGCACCTCGGGCACGTAGCACGGATCGGGATGGGGCGGCTGCGTGGGCGTGGACACCCCCGGCCGGGGCACCCAGGCCTCTTGGTAATGGTTGCGCCAGACGCACGATCGCGCCACCGCGATGCCCATGCCGTCGGTCACCACCGCCGACACCCGCAGCCCCTCCTGCCAGTGCTGGGCAATCACACGGCGCAGCGGCAGCGCCTCCTGAAACCGTTGCATCCCACTCACCGATCGGCGTGCAGCGTCCTGCCAGTGCTGGGCGATCGCATGGCACAGCGGCAGCGCCTCCTCGAACCGTTGGCGCACGCCAGGGCCGGAGAGCCTGGCCGCTTGCTGCCAGCCCTGCCGGACGGCAACGCTCAGCATGGCGGCGGCCTCGTAGCGCGCCAGGATCGCCGCACCCAGGGCGCCCGCGTCCTGCCAGTGCTGGCGGATGGCCGCCTGCAGGGGCAGCGCCGCCTGGTAGCGCTCAAGCGCCGGCACGCCGCGCCGCACCGCATCCTGCCAGCGCTGGGCGACCGTGCCCACCACTGGCCGGGTCACATTGACGTCGTACTGGGCCGCAGCCACCAGCCACAAGCCGGTGATCTGCCCCGCGGCGAAGGCACGGACCCCCGAGCGCAACAGGATCGGCGCGCGCATGCCCGTGATCGACCCGGCAGCTTGCAGCTCGACAGCCTCGCCCGGGCCGTCGCCGCCGTCGTCGCCGAAGACGATCTCGACAGGCGACCCGGCCGGGTTGGCCGCCTGGCCGAAGATCAGATCCAGATCGCCCGCCATGCCCGCCCTTACGTCAGCGCCGAGGC
>NZ_BQXK01000047.1:0-4090 GCF_030158995.1 Acidovorax sp. SUPP2825
GGAATTCCCGCCGCCGCGTTCGCTTCGCCGTCATTCCCAAGCCCAGGCTGTGCTGCTTCATGTGACGTATCGTCTCAGGGCTTCATCTCCATGCCAAGCATGTCGTGGGGCGATTTATGCAGACCTTTCCTAGGGAAGGGGGTGAATCTTGTTCATCTTGATGATACGCACCTTGCTGCCGCGCTTGCGTTTGTAGCCGTCGTAGCCTGCGCGTGGGCCGCTCTGGCAGCTCGACTGCAATGTGCGCCCATCCATCACCACGGCACCGGACTGGCTCTGGCGCCCCTGCGCCACTCGAATGATGGAGCGTAGGTCCGACACCATCGCCTCGAAGCAGCCCGCATCCCAGCCAGCGTCGGCTCTGCGGATACACAGCTTCCCAGGGCGGCAGATCGTTGGGCAGCATCCGCCAAGGCACGCCTGAGCGCACCAGCCAGCGCAGGGCATTGAAGACTTCGCGAAGGTCATGCCCACGCTGAGGTGCATGCGGGTCCATCAGGGTCAGATAAGGCGCAGCGAAGCTCCATTCTTCATCGCTGACGTCTGTCGGGTAGGGCTTGAGGGGCATCAGCAAACTCTAACTCTGGCACTGTACCCAGCAGAGCAAGTCCATCTGCGCTCATGTTGGCCCGCTGGGGGTTCACCCAAGCGAGAGATACATATCGTGCTTTGTGCTGCATTGACACGATGTGCGCCGGTCGAATCATGTCAGCCAACCATTTACGGAGTCATGCGTGAGCCAAATGGATATCCCACAAGGAATATGCCATCCAGTTATGATTGAGACCTATTCGCGTTCGAAATACGTTTCGTGGAAGGAATGCTTGACGGCATTGAATCCATGCTTCAGAAATCCTCAACATTTCCCTCGCAATCATCTCTGTGTAGTCCCTGTGCCGACACTCTGGACCCACCTGCAGGTCAGACCATGCCCCCACCTTCTCCGCACTCGCTTTCTTCAGTACGACGCCGCTCCTGCCTGATGCTGGCGGGAAGCATCATGCTCGGTAGCGTCTTTCCGACCTTCGCCCTTGCGGAGTCCACGCAGCGTCCAAAAAAGGTCATGTTGATCGTGCGTGTAGAGGGAAAGAGTCTCACGATCGACCAACAGATCCAGCAGCACCTCGCCGGACGAGGTTATGTGGTGACTCTGCAAAGCCAGTACGCACCGGTCGAAGAGGCAAGCGGGGCAGACCTGGTCATCCTGTCGTCCACTGTCCGTTCACATGATTTGCTGGGCGCCTACCGCAATCTGCCGGTGCCGCTACTGACCTGGGAAAGCGACCTGCTGGACGATATGTCGATGTGTGGGAAGCGGAGCGATACCGATTACGGCAGTGAGCCCAAGCAGCGCTACCTCTGGCTGGTGAATGCTCCCCATCCAATGGCAGCTGGTTTGCCCGCGGGCGTGGTCAAGGTCTATGACAAGCAGTTGGGTATGAATTGGGGCAAGCCGGGGCTGGGCGCCACGACCATTGCCACCCTGTACGGACAGCCCGATAAGGTCGCGGTCTTCGGGTATGAAAAGGGTGCGACCATGGATTACGAATTCTTGGCGCCCGCGCGACGCGTGATGTTCTTCCTGGACAACGAAACATTCGCCAACCTGACTGAATCCGGCCTCAAGCTCTTCGACGCGGCTGTCGAGTGGGCAATCGGCTCGCGCTGATCGCCCCAACCCCCATTTTTTTAACTCAGAGATTTTCCGTGCTCAAACCAATGTGTGCCTGTCGCGAGGCGGCCCCCCCCAACCATGATCCGCTGCGCAACCCAAAGATCACGCACCGCTTCGTGCGTCTGTCTTCATCGCTTGCCTTGGGAGTGACATCCACGCTGGTGACAGCGCAGACGATCTCACCCGCTGGGCCTCAGTTGCAGACCGTCACAGTACAAGCCTCCAAAGCCGAACCCAACGAAAAAGCCGTGGCTGCCACGACGGCTCCCGGCGTTTTGCGCTCCGATGCGCCGTTGTTTGAGACCGCGCAGTCGATCAGTGTGATCACTGGGCAGCAGATTGCCGAAAGGCAGAACCGCACGGTGGCAGAAGCGCTGGAAAGCGTCGCTGGCGTGTCGTCAGGTGCGTACGGGCGGCGCGGGTGGGACGACTTCATCATCCGCGGCCAGATTTCCAGCGCGCAGACCTATGTCGATGGCCTTCGTACCCAGACCTCCACCAATGTGCTTCGTTCGGAGGACATGTCTGGCATCTCCTCGATCGAGGTGGTGAAGGGGCCGTCATCCGTGGGGTTCGGCATGACTTTGCCCGGCGGCTTGGTGAACCTCACCACCAAACGCCCGCAAGCAGAATCCTTCAACCGCGCGCAAATCACCGTGGGCAGCTACGGGTTGAAGGAGGCCAGCTTCGATGTCAATCGTGCATCCGACGGCACCAGCAAGGGCGCCTTCCGTGTGGTCGGCCGGGTTTCCGACCAGGATGACCCAACGGACCACGTCTATTTCAAAAACTACTATCTTTCGCCTTCCTACAATTTTGACCTGGACGGCCGCAACGACCTCTCGGTGATCGCCAGCGTCCAACACCGCAACTATGTGCGCAATCAGGGCGTGCCGGCGAACTATGCAGACTACGGCCGCAATGTCTTCACAGGCGAACCGGATCGCCACTACTCCGTGGATGTCTACCGGATCGGCGCTAACTATGTGCACTACTTCGACAACGATTGGGTGTACAAGCAAAACTTCGCCATCACGCAGGGGCGAAGCTGGAGCAACTCGGTGTTCTCGGCGGCCAACGCAACTTTTCCCGTGGTCACCCGGCAGATCAATTTCCAAGATAAGCAGGACGTCAATTTCGCTTGGGACAACTACCTGCAGCGAAACTTCAACTTGGGCCGTTTCAACTACGACCTGACGGTCGGGATCGACCTGCTGCGTGAGCGCAGCGACTACTACACCCGCGTCGACAACATCAATTCGTTTGACGTGCGCACCATGCGATATGGGGTCACCAGCATCCGCACCGGCACGCCTTCGTACAACCTCACTTATAACCAGTACGCTGGCATTTACATGCGCAACACCATCAAAGTGGACGACCGCTGGGTGATTGGCGTGTCGGGCCGGCAGGACTGGACGCAGGTCTCCATCCAGAATCGCTACACCGGGGTGAAGGCACAGAATTCGGACAACCCTTTCACCGGCAGTGTTTCAGCGATGTATCGCGTCAACGAATTTCTGGCGCCTTATGTCAGCTACTCGACCTCCTTCCAGCCGGTCACCGATGCGGGCGCGGGCGGCACGTTGCTCAATCCGGAGACCGGCAAGCAACTGGAAGCCGGCATGAAATTTCAAGCGCTCGATCAGCGGCTGCAGGGCTATGTGGCGGTGTACAACCTGAAGCGCACCAACGTGACCGAGTCGGATGCTACCTTGGGCTATGCGGTACAGACCGGAGAGCAGACCACCAGAGGCTTCGAGGCTGAACTTTCAGCCGCGGTGACTCGCCAATGGAACGTGTCACTGACCTATAGCTACATTCCGACCGCAGAAACTACCGCCAGCCTGACCACGAGCGATATCGGCAAACGAATCAACCATGTGCCGAAGACCGCGGGCGCGTTACTGACGCAGTATTACTTCAACCCCAATCGGTTGGGTTACACCGTGGGTGGCGCCCTTCGGGCCCAGGGAGACCGCACCGCGCAACGCGGCACCTATTTCGTGAATCTGCCGGGCTATGCGCTGTTTGACTTGAACGCGGGCTATCAAGAAAAGTCCTGGGGAGTCAGCGTGAGCGTGAAGAATCTGTTCGACCGCGAATATCTGCAAGGCACCACGCCCAATGCGCAACTCATCGCATTTGGTAATCCGCGCACGATTACATTGATCGGCAAGTTTGATTTTTGATGGTTTGGGTGAAGGAGCAGAAACTTTGATTCTCCTGTACGAGTGAATGACCGTTAGGAAAGGTCTGCGTGTTGATTTCCACGCAGAAGTGACCCACTAAGGAAGCTCTGCACAAAACACGCACGAACGTGCTGATGCCTTGAGCCAGTTGGAACGCGATGGGCCAACCCCTGATTTATCTCAGCTCCGGTGCCTGTGGCACGAACTGGCGGCCTGAATGGCC
>NZ_BQXK01000048.1:0-3556 GCF_030158995.1 Acidovorax sp. SUPP2825
TTGCTGGCTTTGGAAAGCTGCGCATTCGCTTTGAGCGGCGACTGGACATCCACCAGGCGCTGCTGAAATTGGCCGCAGCCATCATCTGCTCGCGGTTTGTTGAGAGGTCGTGTTAGCCACTCTAAAGGGAGGTACGCGAGTCCATACCAGCCTATGGTTCGCGGCCCACGAAACCGATAAGGCTCTATGGCCGAACAAAAATGGGTGTGCTTGCCCGATGGGTGCCGTAAACCTGTCGAGGTTTCCGATCCGGGCGCGATGAACAAGGTGCTCCTCAAGCTCCAGCAACTCTATCGAGCATCAACGCTGGCCGGAGACAGTGCCGCTCAGTACTGGGCAGATATCGCCGTGAACTCAAAGAGCCCGCTTGCCCCACTGGCGCATGTACCCGGCGCCTTGGCCGTTCTGTGGACACCAGACATTGCGCCCACCACAGCCCTGACGCTTGGAACCGCAGGGTATGGCTTCGCAGCGCTGCCGAAAAATCTGATCCATTTCACCACCAGAGCCGGCGCCGCCGGCATAGCGCGCACTGGAGTCATCAACGCGAGTCCTTTCGGATTGGATGGCATCTTCGGGGCGGGGGTTTACATGGCCCGCATCGGCAGGCCCCTCAATGGATTCATCGAGAAGGTTTCGCGCATCCCGATCCACATTTCCACTCCAGCAGGCACAGTGCGAATCGTGCCCTACCTTGTCTATGTGAGGTGGGGCCTCCAAGGCGTTAAGGTCGCAAGATGAAAACCGTTCCCCCGTCACGTGTAGTGCGCAGAGCAACTGTCCTGTTCGCCTGGATCTGCTGGGGGGTCGCTTACTGGCAGTCGAACTGGTGGTGGTTTGTCGGCTCATTCGTGCCATACCTTCTTTCCAATAGCTTCAGCCACTTGCTGGACAGGAATCAAAGTAGTGAGTAACAGGGAAATTTGCCCCTGATCAGCGTCCATTGCTGCAGCGTGGCTTTATTGCATGGGATGTGTGCAATGGAATGGGATGCCCTTTACCCCCGCTCCTCTACCTCCCCCAGACGCCTCACCAACGCCTGTGTCACCACCGTCCCCTCCACTCCCGCGTCAGGATCGACCCCCACCGGTAACTCGGTTTCTACCGGCACTTTCAGCACTCCCTGCAGAGGAAAGTGCCGTGCCATCATGCGCGCCATGAGTGCTGCGGCGCGGCGCTGATACAGCAAGGTGATCTGCGGAAAAACATCATCAGCCCCATCGCGATGATTTGGTCGGGCGCGCCGATGCTGGACTTTTTTACGAAAGTCAGGGCGCGGGCAGGACAGGCGCGCAATGCAATCGCGGCGGCGATTGAAGGTGATTAAGAGCGGGCAAAGACGCGGGACTTGGAGAAAAACGGACAACGCCACGGCGGTTACTGAAGCGATCGCGGCATTGATTACAACGCGGGTCTGCAAAAACAAATACACACTCAAAGAGCTTCATCGATATTAATACCGGAATTATTTTTAGATAAGCGGAAAAATCTCAAATTTAAGACTCTCAATAATTAGCAATTCTATACTAATCCTTTGCTCGATGATAAAACTTTCTCTTACTTCGATCCGGTGCCAATTGCGGAGTGAGGTTAGATATTTTTGCAAGCATCATCTTGAAAGATGGCGAACGGCTTTGCGCTGCTTTAGTAGTAAGAACGTTTCCCATCTTTTCGGCCCATGCAACCTTGTTACCACCATCATCACCGATTATCTCCCCAAACTTCTCCCAAGTCCCGCAAATAGAGTCTGGCACATAATCTCTAGCAATCTCCATATCAGCGCCTGGATACGCGCGCCTAATAGCCTTGAGATCTCCGAGATAAAATGCCTCCATCTCCTCCGTCGCAACGCAAATTTCCACTCTTAAAAGAGGCGCGCAATGATTTACTGTTTTGGAAATATTTTCAATAAGATTTTTCGGATCATCATTATCTGCATCTATAAGAATTAGTATTCCATCCGAATTTTCACTCAATGTTTCAGCAAAAGCTTTTAATTTAAAAGGCAATTGATCAAGCAAACCCCTCAACTTAGCATTTATCTTGGCATTTTCAGCGGGAAGAGTTCCTTTACCCTGATGGGCATGCACTCGGATGATTTGAGTTGATTTTAATTTTTTCAGCCAACCGTCGAAAAAAACACTTTCCGAAGCGCCCTCGACCAATATATGTAAAGTCATTCCGGAGCACCATCATCGAAATGATTGCTATACCACAAAGAGCCGAGCGGTATACCACTCTCATTCATCGCCGCAATAGTAGTTACGTCGGCGGCACAAGTCGCGCGCGCATGACCGTCGCCCCCTTTTCGAATAAGCCAAACTTGTGACGGCTGTAGAGCATCAACGAAATAAGGTGAGTGAGTTGTCACCAGCATCTGTGTGGACAGCGCAGTATTTGCAGTGCGGCTGCTAAATTGGCTAGCTAAGCGTTCAACAAGTCTTACATATAAGCCATTTTCTGGCTCTTCAATGCCAATAAATGGACGAGGATGAGGATCTTCAAGCAGTACGGCATAAGCAAGCATTTTTAGCGTGCCATCAGACATTCCATGTTGAAAAAAAGGATCCTGATATCCATCCTCATCGAATTTGAGCAAAAGACGCTTATCCTTACTAACTTCAGGCGTGATTTTTTTCAAACCAGGAATGGCTTTAGCCAAACGCCTTAGAATAGCATTAAATCCTTTTGGGTTTTGTCTTTGATAATATTGGAGAACATTTCCAATATTTGCACCTTCACGATCGAGCCACCGCTGCGCCCCCGCAGCGGGAAGGACCCGGGCGGCGCTTGGCACGAAGTACGACAAATACCATTGTTCGACATATGTCCTTAACGCTACGATTCGAGGATGCTCAGATAAATTACCTAGAGTCGCAATTCCCAATTTGTCGAGATCAACAAGTGTTACTGCTTGTGAGATACGTGACTCAGTAGCCTCGCCTACCGCTTGACCAGCCCACACTTTACCTCTGCCTTTTTTTAACTTAAGAAAATAATAAGGTTTACCCAGTGTTTCGCCTTCTCTACGTTGCCGACATGTTTCTTCTATTGCTGCCGGAACACCATTCACTACGTCGACAACGAGCTGATAAACAATCGGCCTCGCAGGATCATCAGCCTCAAAGAAAATTTCAAAAGATATTGGACCGCTCTCACCTTGAGTACGAAGCCGGTCAAAACCTCCACGCCAAGGTTTATCACAAGCAGCTTCTACGCCGTCAAGAAGGCAATCCGCCACGAAACCAAAGGCATCCAACACCGTTGACTTACCAGAACCATTGGGTCCGATAAGACAGGTCAGTCGGGGAAGAGGCGTCCCCCTACCATACTGAACTTGCCCTAACCTTACATCAGCCAACGCTCTATAGTTTCTAATATGAATACCGAGAAGACGTGCCATTAAATTTCCAAATCAGTAAAAAAACTTAGAGCGTGTTATGAACTTCCCGCCGCAGCTAGCACCCGTGCAGCGGCGGGCAACATGAGCACTGCAAACACCAGAAAATGTAGCCCGCCGAGCACTTCCGGCAACCGCTCATAGTCCCGGGAGAGC
>NZ_BQXK01000049.1:0-3050 GCF_030158995.1 Acidovorax sp. SUPP2825
AACCTGCCCACAGCCGGATCGTAATACCGGAAACGGTTGTAATGCAGCCCGGTTTCCTCATCGAACTGCTGCCCCTGGAATCGGAAGGGTTGTTCGATCGGCGGCGGCGCGGATGACCGGGCGCTGGCACCGTCGCTCCAACCCACCCCCGGCCCATTCCCCATGCGGCGGCGGGTGGGGCCGTCATCGGTCCCCGTCCTCGCCACGGGCCGCAATGTGGCCTCTCCCCAGACCTTGTAATCCGCCGCCCAGGCAATGTGCCCCTGCGCATCCGTCAACTCCAGCGGCGCGCCGATCTGGTCGCACTGATACCAGTAGGTCTGGCGGTCGTCCTGCGTCCCCTGCACCGTCGCCAGCGGCACGAAGCTGGCTGGCTCATACACGAACAGCGCCCCGTTGCCGCCCCGTTCCTTGAGCACCATCAGGTCACCGTCCCACAGGAAGTGCGTGGTACCGAAGGCGTCCGCCTTGGTGACGCGCCGCCCCAGGGCGTCATAGGCATACCGCGTGGTCTGCGTCACGCCATGGCGCGTGGTGCTGGCCTCCACCAACTGATGATCGGCATTCCAGCGCAACTGGACCACCTCATGGTGCCCCGCCTTCTGGTTGCCCCGCGTGCGCTTCGTCACATTGCCATGCACGTCGTACTCGAAGTGCATGTCCTGGTAGAAGCGCAGCCGGTTGTCCCCCACCACGCCCAGGCCCCCCCGGCCATCGGCGGCATGGTGCCGCCCCACCTGCGCCTCATTGCCATCCAGCAGGTTGCCCGCCGGATCGAAGGCGAATAACTCGCGAGGCTGGTGGCTGCCGGCACCCGGCAGGGCGGCCAGGATGCGGCCCGTGGGGTCGTAGCGGAAGTCCTGGCGCCCGCGCAGCGTGTCGCCGCGCGCCACCAGTTGGCCTGTCAGGTCGTAGGCATAGACCCGCTCCAGCACCGTCCCCGCCCGGCTGTTTTGCACATTGCCGCTGGGGCGGTAACCGGCGCGGTGGTGCACCAGCCGGCCCGCAGGGTCGTACTCGTAGCGGCTGGAGACGGCCCCCTGGCTGCGCTCGACCTCGCGGTGCAAGGAATCGCGTTCCATGTCCGCGATGACCTGGTGCGCGCCTTCCTGTCCGGGCAGCGCGATGTTGATCTGGTGCAGATGGCCGGAGCCATAGAACAGCCAGTTCAGCGTGCGCCCATCGGGCAGCAGCGTCTGCGTGCGGTTGCCCAGCGGGTCGTAGCTGTGAACGAGCGAGCGCGACAGGCCTTGAGGCGATGCCGCAGCGCGCCCCAGCCGCGCTGGCAGACCGGGACCGCCCTGGCCGATGAGCGTCTGCGTCTCGCTCAGGAGTTGTCCCACGGGGTCGTAGGCGAAGGCCAGGTGGGCCGCGCCATTGTTCGCCTGGGTCAGCCGGCCCAGCGCGTCGTAGCGGTAGGTGGTCTCCTCGGGCGGGCCTTCGTCGCCATGGGCGCGCTTGGCCAGCAGCCGGCCCAGCGCGTCGCGCTCGAAGTGCGTGACCTTGCCCGGCCCGGCCTCGCTGCCGCCCGCCTCGATCAGGTGGGTGAGTTCGCTCGCCGCGTTGTACACGTAGCGCTGCCAGCGGCCATCGAAGCCGATCTCGTCCGTGAGCTGGTCGCGCAGGTTGTAGCGGAAGGTGGTCTGTGCGCGGTTCTCGTTGTCGAGGGCGATCAGGCGGCCCGCGCGGTCGTAGTGGTAGGCGAGGGTGCGGCCGGCGGCGTCGGTGCGGGTCAGGGGACGGCCCACGCCGTCATAGGTGTAGCGGGTGATGGCCCCCAGCGGATCGGCATAGGCCAGCAAGTGGCCTTCGCCGTTCCACTCGTATCGGTGGATCGCGGTCACGGGGGCGGCGCCCACGCCCGTGCCGGGCGCTGCCGCCTGCGCGGCCACCGGCTCCACCACGCGCACCAGGCGCCCCGCGCTGTCGTACTGGTAGTAGGTGCTGTGCCCCAGCGCGTCCGTGCGCAGCACCGGCAGGCCCCGCGCCTCGTAGCCGAAGCGTGTCGTGCGGCCCGAGCAATCGGTGTAGGCCACCAGATTGCCCGCCTCGTCCCAGCGCAGCACCTTCTTGCCGCCCTGGGCGTCGGTCACCTCCACCGGCCGGCCCAGGCCGTCGTACTGGTAGGCCGTGGTCTGGCCCAGCGGATCGGTCATCCGCACCAGATTGCCCTGCGCGTCGTAGGTGCGCCGCCACTCGAAGCCCATCGCATCGCGCAGCGTGGTCACCCGGTCCATCGCGTCGTATTCCAGCGCCGTGGACTGCCCCAGCGCATTGACGAGTTGCACCACGTTGCCCCGTGCGTCGTGGCGCAGCGAGGTGCGCCGGCCCAGCGGATCGATGCTGCCCCGTGGGGTGCCGGTGGCATCGAACGGCGTTGCCTCGCGCACCTCCTCGGGCGTGCCTTCTGCCATCACGGTGGCCACGATGTTGAAGCGGGCATCCCAGTGGTACGCCGTCACACGCCCCAGCCCGTCGGTGTGGCGGGTGATGCGCTCGTGGGGCAGATACGTGAAGCGGTCGTCGTCCTGGCCGGGGATGGGGGCATCGGCGCACCATGAACGCAGCACGCGGCCGTGCGGGCCTTCCGCGTCGTACTGGGCGAAGTAGCGGTGGCCGCTGGCCTTGCGGTAGCCCACCAGCACGCCCGAGCGCCAGGCGTACTGGCGGTAGGGCTGGGTGCCGTGCTGCGTGGCGACCAACTGGCCCTGCGCGTCGTAGTCGTAGGACGCCAGCAACTGGCTGCCGGTGTGGCCCGGCACCCGCAACTCCACCGTGGACAGGCGCGCGCCGCGCAGGGGATCGTCGGGTGACGGTGCCCCGCTGGCCTGGGTCCAGGTCAGGCGCAACTGCCGCCCGGCCGAATCGGACAGGCCGACGAGGCGCGGTCGTGCGAAGGCCGAGGCGAAGGGCGAAGAGAACGTCCCTGCGCTCGCAGCGCCACTGGCCGCACCCTTTGCCATGGCCTGCTCGCGGGCCTGCCGTGCGCTCCAGGTCAGCACCTCGCCCGTGCCTGCATCGGCGTCACCCGCCACCCAGTGCAGCGCCAC
>NZ_BQXK01000050.1:0-2837 GCF_030158995.1 Acidovorax sp. SUPP2825
CTTGTGTTGGCGCGAGGCCTCAGCGAACAGGTCGAACTTCAGGGCGCTACGGGGAGTGATCATGGCAAAGGATGGAGCACGCGTTCTCGATCAACAAGGGACCGGATGGGTTTTGAGAGGTTCCCTTGATGCTCAGGCAGAACTGGATTGCTGCGTCCGAGAAGGTTCGGCTGCGTCCACGCCTGCCGGTCGGCGTGCCAAACCACTGCATGCCCTCATCTAGCCACATCGTCAACGAGCCTCGCGCTTTCAGCGCCGCGTTGTACGCCTTCCAGTTCGTCGTGCGGTACTTGCTCCGCTGCCTGTTCTTCGTCTCTGTCACGCAGTCAGTCTACGGGCATCAGCATCGCGATTTGTGCAACAAAGCCCCATCGGACTACTCCTCTGAGGAATTTGCAAGAAAACAGGGACTGGCAGAACCATACCTTGCAAAGGCTGCATCCATCAACCTGAAGAAATGCAAGCAACATCAACGGCTTGCGCGTTGTTCAGGGCGGACTCCTTAGTCGCTCCTATAGCCGGAGTAGTGGTAGCTGGATCTTTTCGGTAAACCATGTTCAGCCCTCACCGAATTTTCGGAGGGCTGCCCTGTTTCTGAATACTTGTATTTCCCGATGCCCACCGCGCGCAACTCTTCTTTTCCGGAAGCTGTTTCTGGATCGCGAGAGTCATCGTAGGAGCCCTTCCAGGTACCGGCCATCATGTGTTTTGCATGTACCAGTTCATGCGCCAGCAAACTGACCTTGTCGCGATTGCTGGACGTTGGCCCCGTGGGGTCTCCATCCTCGTCCAGTCCCATGCTGGTTTGATGTGCTGTCCAGGTGACCACAACGCTAGATCCTTCATTGGGTCCTTGTTGGGTCTTGAGCGCATAGCGTCTCCCTGCAGTTTCTCTGATGTCCCGGAAGCTGTTTAACGTTGGATGCTGTTCTCGCTGATGTCTTGACAGGACTGGCTCAGCGGATGGCCCCGACGGAGAGGCTTTCATTTCATGGATGGTTACCTTGTGTCTCCTCTGGTTGCTCAGGCTTACCAGATCATTGAGCAATTGGTTTCCAGTGCTACCAGATCCGAGGGTATCCAGATGCAGGTTAACCTCTGCATTGAATCTTTGCGAATCCCTATTGGAATCGTTGATGCTTTGGCTGTACACGCCCCGGTAATTTGTTTCGATTGGCATTGGTTTTTAAAAAAATTTAGGAATTTCGATTTTCAAATCAAGCGGATTTTGAATTTAAGAAATATGCGAAATAATATTTAATTTTGCGAAATTTAAATTCTATGATTTATTTATATCGATTTATCAATCTGCATTGAACTTTTAAAATCAAAATCCGGTCTTCGGCACGTCGCTTCGGGTGCAGGACTTTCGCCGCCAGCGCCTACGCTCGTTGGGCACTGAGGATCAAAACGATGTCGTACCAAGCCATGGCAGCCCGCGTCGAGCCGCTGCCCACCCAGACCCCGAAATTCGAAACCGAGCGTTGCGTGGTCGTCCCGCTCGGCCCCGACAAGGCGCGCGAGCTTCCGGCCGTGCTGCTGCAGGACGAACTGCTGGCCGAACAGTTGCCCTGGATGGTGGAGAAAACCGCGGACGGCGCGCGCAAGGAGGCGTTCCTGATCGGCCTGCAATGCGCCGCCGAGACCACGCTGGTCTGGGGCATCGTCGAGCGGGCGCGCAGCGCCTACATCGGCGCGGTGCTGGCCCGCAGCACGCTGGAGGGCCTGGACGTGGAGGTGCTGTGCGCCTCGCAGTTCTGGAACCAGGGCGTGGCCGACGAGGCCGGCCTGCCGGTCGCGGAGTGGCTGGAAGAGCATGCCGCCGTCGAGTTGGTGCCGGCGGACTGAGCGTTCGCGCATCGGCTGACCGGCAGCGCGTCGCCAAACCGCTCTTGCAGGAACTCCTTGACCCGAAGATCCGAAAGACCGAAGTCGGTGTTCGACCGCTGTTTCAGGAAATCCTGCACGGCGGTGTTGACCGACTCTGCTGGCGCATCCGGAAATGCGCCGGTGAAATAGACCGCGAGTTGCGTCGCATTCATGACATGCAGATTCAGACCGGTGATTTGGAGTTCGCCAGTGGACGGCTCCTGGCGGATGGGCATGTGACCGGTCAGGGCCGTCACGGAGGCGACGACCCCGCCAATGGTGATGCCAACCTTGGCACTGTGCGGCAACGTCTCGCTGGGCAAACGCCCGGCATCCAGGCCGTTCTCCTTGTCCTGGTAGCTCGCGGCGGCCGCGCCGATGATCTGAAGATCGCCGGAGGCCGTGCCGAATCCGAGCATCGCGTCGGGAATGCCGGTCACGCGATTCTTGTCGGGAATCGGGCGAAGTTCGCGGCGGATATCCGCAGACAGCACATCGTGCAGTCCCCCTGCGCCCCGAGCGTCCTGGCCGGTGCTGTTGACGAGGAAGTCCACGTCCAGCGAGCGGATCGACTGCGTGCCGTCGGGTGCCCGCGTCAACACGTTGACCCGCAACTTCTGCTCCCCGGGAGGCTGGTCCGAGTCGAGGCAATCCATGGTTTCGAGTTCTCCCTGGATCTGGGCGCTTCTGGTCGACTCGATGATGGCGCCGACACGGGGACCCGCCGCCACCGCGACTTCGAAGCCGTTACGGGCGACCCAGGTCGTGGACTTGGCATGCAGTTGCCCCACCTCCATGGCCCAGGCTGCGGTCGGGCCGCCGCCATAGATCAAGATGTCCTTGGGAACCTCTCAAAACCCATCCGGTCCCTTGTTGATCGAGAACGCGTGCTCCATCCTTTGCCATGATCACTCCCCGTAGCGCCCTGAAGTTCGACCTGTTCGCTGAGGCCTCGCGCCAACACAAGA
>NZ_BQXK01000051.1:0-2148 GCF_030158995.1 Acidovorax sp. SUPP2825
TCTCCGAACAACTCAGTCATCCGTCTCACCTGCCAAGCCCGCAAGTATAGACCACTTTCCTCACCCCCGTAGGAGAAAGATGACAAAAAATTGTCATCAAACCCCTCCCCTCACTCCGGCCTCCAACACATTCACGAACTAAACAGCCCCCGGTCCGGTAGACAAACCACTGACCTGCCCCTATAGGGAACCTCTCAATACCCCGACTTTCAGCCAACAGGCGAACAAACGCCACTGTCGGCGCGATGCGACCTGATCCAGCCCTGCTTTCTCGTGCTGCAAGGCCATGCAAGATGGTTGATGCGGACCGCCCGGGGTCGCATTCGTCGCCCCCACACCGGGACCTTGGCGCCTGGATGCCCTGTTTCGGGGCCTCGCGCCTATGCATGGGCGTGTTTGTAGAACGGGTCCACGCCCTTGTGCAGGAACATCTCCAGCCGCTTGATGTTGTAGCAGGCCGCCATCATCGTCATCGCCACATCCGCCCGCGCCTGCCCTATGGTGCGGATGAACTTGCCCCCCCAAGGTGCCGTATGCCGGCGAACACGTGTTCGACCTTGGCACGCTTGCTGGCGATCTTGCGGTTGCGCCGCTTTTGGCATTCGCTCAAGGGTTTGTCTTTGCCTGCCCTGCGCTGCATGCCATCGCGCCAGCCCAATGCCTTGAGCATTTCCCGTCTGCGCTTGGACGGGTAGGCCTTGTCGGCGTACACATCCCGTCCGGTGTTGTCTTCGTCCAGCACTTCGTCGAAGTGGTGCCCATCGTGTTCGCTTGCCGTGCCGGTGGCGATCTTGCGGATGAAGCGGTGCTTGATGTCCACGCTCACGCTGAGCTTGTAGCCGTAGTGGCTCTTGCCGTGTTTCTTCGTGTGGGTGGCGTCCAGGTCCTTTTGCCTGCGCTTGGCTGCAATCCAATCAGGCTCCTTGCCTTGGGCCAAGCGCTCCCTGTATTGCTTGCCGATGTGCTGGCGCGGGGCTGGCACCAGGGTCGCATCAATGGCCTGTCCACCCCGGGCGATGTAGCCATGGCGTTGCTACTGGGTATCCACGCCCTGGAACAAGGCAGTGGCGCCGTCCACACCGATGCGCTGGGCGAAGCGCCAGAGGGTGTTGCGGTCCGGGATGTTCATGGCGTCCTGCAGCAGGCAAAAGCGCTGGTAGCTCATGCGGTCCAACAGTTGGTATTCCATCTGCTCGTCCGAGAGGTTTTACAAGCGCTTCAAGACCAGCACGCGCACCATCACTTCGGTCGGGTAGGCGGGGCGTCCGCCCTTGCGGACATCGCCTCGAGCCACCAGAGCGTCAACCAACGCAGCCAGTTCGGCGAAGTCGATGTACTGGGCGATGGTCTGCAGCGGGTCGCCCGCCTGGTCGATCTTGCGCTTGCGCGAGGCTTCGGCGAACAGGTCGAACTTCAGGGCGCTGCGGGGGGTGATCATGCGGGGGCAAGACAGGAGCGAAGGGCTCAGGGTGGAGTGGTGGGGTTTTGAGAGGTTCCCCGATGACTTGCTCGTCTGTGAATCTGCTCTTGCGCATCGCGCTTCCTCTCGGTTGCGCGGATTTTTCTATATTGCCTTGGTTCGGGTAGCGGGTTGCAGGCCAACCACACCGGACAGGCAGTACATGCGGACAAGGCTTAACGGAGCCGGTAAAGATGTCAGATGCTGAAATTGCTGGGAGTATTGGACGCGAAGCAGCACCGTGTGCAGCCAAGCCAGTTCTTGAGCGAGTGCCAAAAGAAGCGCAACCAGCTCATCATAAAGAAGCGGACCAAGTTGAACATGTGCTCACCGGCATCACTACCCAGGGGACAAGAGCGCCACGATGAGGATGCCGATGATTGTCTCCTGCTACAACATTAAGCACTCGGCCTTATTCCTGAATCGAGGTATGGATGCACTCTTCAGCCCGTCACTTGCAAGGTGAAGGTACGCCCGCAAACGGTAAAAGCCTGAGCCATCGGCGCCGCAAAGCCCCAGATGCAAGGTGCATAGATCGTGGAGGGCCTTATCGCAGAGTCAAAAGGGAACCTCTCAAAACCCATCCGGTCCCTTGTTGATCGAGAACGCGTGCTCCATCCTTTGCCATGATCACTCCCCGTAGCGCCCTGAAGTTCGACCTGTTCGCTGAGGCCTCGCGCCAACACAAG
>NZ_BQXK01000052.1:0-1821 GCF_030158995.1 Acidovorax sp. SUPP2825
CCGCCGCCGCGTTCGCTTCGCCGTCATTCCCAAGCCCAGGCTGTGCTGCTTCATGTGACGTATCGTCTCAGGGCTTCATCTCCATGCCAAGCATGTCGTGGGGCGATTTATGCAGACCTTCCCTAATCCTTTGGAATGGATAGATCCATTCGGACTGGTTAAATTTACCCCGAAGACAAAAAAAGCTATTCTTCAAGAAAATGAGGAATTCTTTGGCGTTAAAAAATGCGAAAAATGTAAATGTCAAGTGCAAAAGCCCGCCAAAAGTATGAAGGGGGTTACTCCTCCTTCTGATGAATGGCAGATTGATCATATTGAAGCAGAGTCTTCTGGTGGTCCAGCTACTGAAGTGAATGGTCAGGTGCTGTGCAGAAAATGCAATCGTGACGATTGGCATAAGAAAAAGCCAAACTATAAGAGGAAAAATAGAAAGATGAATAAGAAACCAAAGAAAAATGGAAAAGGAAATTGCGGTGAATGATCGGGTCAAAATTATATTTTCGCTTGTGCCTGATGAAGATGGGTATCCACCATTCGATTACGAAGGTGTGTGGGCTAAAAAATTGAATGAGAACTTGTGGAAAATAGATAATATTCCATTCTTTGTTACTGATGTCAGTAGCGGAGACATAGTTAGAATAAAAAGAAGAAAATCTGGGGAGAATCATTTTTTGGAGGTCGTGGAAAAGTGCGGGCATAGTACGTTGAGAATCTTTTTTAACGAAGAGAGTTCTGTTAAAGAAGTTCGGGATCAGTTGTTAAAAATGGGCTGCTCAACAGAGGCTTCCAATATTAAAAAGTTGGTCTCTATCGATGTTCCTTCTGAGGTGCCTATAAATAAAGTTAAAAGTTATCTGGAATTGCTGAATAAACAAGAAATTCTCGATATTGAGGATGGGTGCTTGCAGCACCCATAACAGAGCGGGATACGAAGTCGTAGGGCCACCGTCACGCGCTACCGGGAGCGTCCCGCGCTGCAATCGGTGCCTGCTGCCGGCCAGGAGCAGGCCGAGCCTGCAGCCACGGTGCAGACCACGCGCTATCGCTACGACGCGCTGGGGCGCGCATCGACAAGACGGACGCCTTCGGCAAGACCCGGTTCGTGTATGACGGCCACCTGCTGGCCGGGGTGATGCGGGGCAGTCAGGTCAGCGATTACCTGTACGAACCTGAGAAAAGGAATGTTTATCTATGGTCGCCGGCGGTGAATTGAATTATTTATTGAGTGAGTGCTGCAATGGAAAGTGCTGTCGATAATGAACAAGCTGCAATGTGTGAAAAGTACAATGGCAGCCCGTTGGCATTTAATCCGGCCTTGCATGTCGCGGTCCATCTTGCTTCGTTGAACCAGCAACCGATCTATGGCGTTCGAATTCGGCCGACGATTGATGCATCAGGATGGTATTTCTGGGGAGGCGAATATTCTGATGATGATGACTTCTTCCAGTCCGTGCATGGTTCTCATGTCTTGGAGCGGATGCCAGAATTGGGTAAATATCTTGCCTTACCCCCTGGGTATAAATTCATTGTGGACGATGAGGGCTACGAGGATGTCTGGTACGACCCCTCTGCGTTTGTGCGCGCTGGCCAGGAGCCGTAAGGCCGGCATGTTGGAAGGGGTTTGAATGGCGGCTGGACACCAATTTCCAGAAATAGAGTCCTTGACGGCATGGGTGGCGCAAGATCTGAAGCGACAGGGAACCTCTCAAAACCCATCCGGTCCCTTGTTGATCGAGAACGCGTGCTCCATCCTTTGCCATGATCACTCCCCGTAGCGCCCTGAAGTTCGACCTGTTCGCTGAGGCCTCGCGCCAACACAAG
>NZ_BQXK01000053.1:0-1770 GCF_030158995.1 Acidovorax sp. SUPP2825
CTTGTGTTGGCGCGAGGCCTCAGCGAACAGGTCGAACTTCAGGGCGCTACGGGGAGTGATCATGGCAAAGGATGGAGCACGCGTTCTCGATCAACAAGGGACCGGATGGGTTTTGAGAGGTTCCCTGCTGTACTGGCCGGCGCCGGCATCGGCCTGCTTTGGGGCGACGCATCGTCGTTCCATGGCCTGGTTCGCATCGGCGCACTGGGCTCGCTGGCCGGTAGCGTGGCACTCCTGCTGACCCATCCCAAAACGAAATGAGGAAATCATCGATGTACCAGATTTATCGGCCGCGCCTGCGCGCCCTGCTCCTGCGCGCAACCGTGCTGGCCAGCCTGTCCATGGCGGTGGGCGCACAGCCGGTCCCACCCAGTCTCAAGGCGACGATTGAGCAGAACACGGCGGGCAAGGTCCGGGTGGAGCAGATCACAGCCTCCCCCATTCCTGGCATCTACCAGGTCGTCTCCGAAGGCGAGATCTTCTATACCGACGCCTCCGGCCGCTTTGGCTTCGTGGGTGGGGCCATGGTGGACATGAAGACCCAGCAGGACCTCACCGCGCCGCAGCTTGAAAAGCTCAACAGCGTCCCTTTCGCAAGCCTGCCGCTCAAGCACGCGATCAAGGAGGTGCATGGCAACGGCAAACGACAGGTGGCCGTGTTCGAAGACCCGCAGTGCCCGATCTGCCGGGTCTTCACCAAGTTCGTGGACCAGCTCGATGACGTGACCGTCTATCGGTTCATGTTTCCCGTCATCAGCCCGGAATCTGCGCAGTTCGCGCGCGCTGCTTGGTGTTCGCCCAACCGCGCCGAGGCTTGGCAGCAGGTCATGGCGGGCCGGCGACTACAGGGCCGGGAGGATTGCGACACCAGCGGCCTGGTCGAGATCCTGAAGTTCGGTGAGCGGCACCGCATCCAGAACACGCCCACGGTGATCCTGGGCAATGGCAAGCGCCTGGTGGGCGCCACGCCGCCCGAGCAGTTCATCGCCGAGCTGGATGCGAGCGTGAGCATCAAATGAATCAACACAATCAAAGGGAAGGCGCCATGAAGGTATCGAACAAGAAGAGCGTGATCGCGGCGGGCCTTGTGGCCACCGCTCTGTGCATCGCCGCCGGCGCTGCGGGCGCGCAGGAACGAGGGAATATCAAGTTTCCCAATGGCCTGAATTGGAAGTTGATGCCGCTGGTGACCTTCAACTATCCGGAGTATCACGATGGCACCCCGGAGCAGAAAAAGCTGCTGGAGCCGATCTGGAAAGAAAGCATTGAATCGACTCCGCTGAATTTCAATCGAAACGACGGCAGCAGGCTGGGCAGCTTCATCCTCTATCAAACGCATGAGGATAAAGAAAACAAGTACATCTTCACGATGTTCAGTGCGGCCGAGTCCAAATGCGAAGACCCGCCCAATGGTCCATTCATTCAAAAGGGTTACGTGCCTCATATGTACAGCATTTGCCCCATGCGCGTGATCGTGGAAAACAAATCTTCTGGTAAAAGAAAACAGAAGGATTTCCCGAATTACTGCCACCTGTTCGTTGACGACAAAAATAAGCCGCTGGCGCAAAACCACACGGAATTCGCGTTCGACGACAAGACGCGTAGCGCCTACTTCCGAGTGGTGCAGTATGGAAAGAGGGCACCTGGGAACCTCTCAAAACCCATCCGGTCCCTTGTTGATCGAGAACGCGTGCTCCATCCTTTGCCATGATCACTCCCCGTAGCGCCCTGAAGTTCGACCTGTTCGCTGAGGCCTCGCGCCAACACAAG
>NZ_BQXK01000054.1:0-1623 GCF_030158995.1 Acidovorax sp. SUPP2825
CCATTCAGGCCGCCAGTTCGTGCCACAGGCACCGGAGCTGAGATAAATCAGGGGTTGGCCCATCGCGTTCCAACTGGCTCAAGGCATCAGCACGTTCGTGCGTGTTTTGTGCAGAGCTTCCTTAGGTCGTCAGATGCCGGGGAGCAGAATGCGTCCCAGTAGCTCGCGAATATTCCCCAGGTCGTTACAACGGCAGTACTTGGCTGCCATGAGAGAACCACGCGGGTCTCCTTGTTTTCATGGCAGTTGAGCAGCCAGTCAGTCACATGCTCCGGGACGCCCTCTCCAGTTTCAATCCGTGGGAGCGAGAACATTCGCTCGCTCAGACCAACCGAGCCATTGAATGCAAGTGATTGCCGGAAAGCCTGCCTGCCTGCTTCGATGTCTGGGGCTCAATTCGCGAAGGACATCTTGCGGCAGCAGCGCGTACTTTCGTCCATCCAACGCCAGGCAAGGGGAAAGTCTTTGAGCAACATAGTTTCAGGGTGTATGCAATGGCCGGATGCTAGAGCTTCTGCAAAGCGGACGCGTCCTGCCGTGAACGGCGGCTTTCTGGAAACCTTAAAGGCGGCAATGGGCCAAAAACTGCCGCTCAGCAGCACAGCCCAGTTGACGCTGGCGTCTGCTCCAGCACAACAGGCATAACAATCTTTCAAAGGTCGCATTGCGTAAAAGCTCGTATACCGCGAACAGGCCGGAGGTGCGCTTTGCTTATCGCCGAATACTTCCCCAAAGAGAAATGACCCGCATACGCGGGTCATTTATATGTTACGCACAGCGCTTATCGGAAAGCGGTTAATTGATCGCTTTAATAAACTCCGGGTCTTCGAGGAGTTCTTCAACGCTCATCTTGATATTTTCTTTTAGAATTCCCAGAGGATTTCCAAATTTATTGGTCTTGCGCTGAATGGTCTTAACCGATGTATAAACGGTTTTGCCCGTTGTTTTGTCTTCGAGTTTATATTTAACCCTATATGTCCAATCAATACTGTAGCCGAGATCGTCAATGAAAAATTCTTCAATATCTCCGGTCAACAGTATGCCCGCCGGGACAATCTTCACACCGACAAAGCGCAACTCGTTAAAAACGGCATCTCGCACGAATTTCGATACATCGCGATCCAGCTTGATCTCTCCCATGGCCGTATTCCGAATCACGTCCTGCGGCATGGGTTGTGAAGTCTTCGGATTTACTGCGGAGTATTTGAAATCGCCGACATTGATATTTCCCTGAGCTGTTTTGGTTGAACTGGGTGCATAGTCGATGGTTAGACCAGTTGGCGTGCCACAACCTACGAGACTAAAAGCTACGGACAATGCAAAAAGAACAGCAAAAATCCGTCTGTTACCTTCAAAATTTCCCCTCATCACTCGATCCTCGTTTGTAAAAAAATGTATAGTCTACTGTAGATCCGGATGTAATCTTCTTCATGGCCTACAAGTTAATGCGAGAAAGCTAGAAGATCGCTGCTGCGGTTCCAACAGGAACCTAGTATCTCGGGAACCTCTCAAAACCCATCCGGTCCCTTGTTGATCGAGAACGCGTGCTCCATCCTTTGCCATGATCACTCCCCGTAGCGCCCTGAAGTTCGACCTGTTCGCTGAGGCCTCGCGCCAACACAA
>NZ_BQXK01000055.1:0-1564 GCF_030158995.1 Acidovorax sp. SUPP2825
CCAGCGCCCGGTCATCCGCGCCGCCGCCGATCGAACAACCCTTCCGATTCCAGGGGCAGCAGTTCGATGAGGAAACCGGGCTGCATTACAACCGTTTCCGGTATTACGATCCGGCTGTGGGCAGGTTTGTTAGTCAAGATCCAATTGGACTGATGGGCGACACAAACTTATTTGCTTATGCGCCCAACTCTTTGGAATGGTTCGATCCTTTAGGGCTCAGTCCACAAAAAAACAGCCCATCGAAAAAAAATTGTCCGTGCGAGGAGAAAAAGGATGAATGCCCCAATAGAAAGCACTTCAAAGACTATAACCAAGCCAGAAATGCTGCTTTGGCATGGTTAACGGCACGAGGATTTTCGGCCAACACCGTAAATACGGGAAAATTTGGCTCTACAGCAGGCCAACCAGTCGGCATGACAACGGAAAATGGAAAAACCGGCTTCAGGGTTGAGCATGACTCACGATGTGGGGGACACATTAACGTATTCAATGGCAAAGAAGAAGGTCCACATTTCACATTTGAGGGCTCAAACAAAACAGTCGAAAAAATACAAAGAAGCTTTAACTTACCATCCAAACCTTGGAGAGGCAGATGAACATAGACGAAGAAATTCTCAAAGAAATTACCCCATTCACTAAAAATAATCACCTAGAAGTCGAACACAATCAGGCAAAATTAATCAAGCTACTCAGCACTAAATTTCAATTCTCAGGATCGAAGATAAATTGGAGCAAAACAAATAATCATTGGAGTCACAATTACAACCCAGAGAACAAAACCATCAACACTATAGAAAAACTAGAAATTATAGAAAAAAAGTTAAAAGAGGTAGATTTTCAATCCACCATCAATCAAACCACAGAGATTTGCTACATAAACGATTCTTCCTTAGATTTTGGATTGGTTATATCCAACCATATTTTCCAAGAGATATTTACAATTTTAATAACCAACGTCCCTCAGCATCATTATTTTTTTCCAATAGACGGTTCTTGGTGCCTCGCAATTACCATGGAGGGATTTATTGATTATGGGGAGACTCTAAAAAAAGGCTAGCAGAAGCTGTCGCATAAATTAGTAAAGCTATTAAAGGCCCAGTTTGAACGACGATCTACCAAGTATCGCTGTGCGCCTGCTGGTTACGTCGTAATTCTCAGATCAAGCTGCCTGTAGTCCAGCGTTCGGCCGGTGAAGCATTTGAGACCGCCCGGCTTACCAGCGATTGCTATTTATTCAATAGCACCAAAGCCAATCGACACTAGGGCATCAGGCACTTTTCATCGTTATTTCTTGTACCACGTCACCTACGCCCCGCCTCTGCTACCAATTAAATAGCAATCAAAGCACGCCCTTATTGCGCTGACGGCGTAAAACACTGTCAGCCGTCTTTTCACCCCTTTCCTTCCCTTTCAATGGGCACGCACATTTTCAGCGGAGGCGAAGGCGCGATCACGCAGGTGGCCGACGGCTGGACGTTCGATCCTTGGACCTACGTCAAGCTCAAGCCCAGCGGCAAGCAGGGCACGGCCTGGCACCGCAACAACAGCAAGGCCATCCAGATCC
>NZ_BQXK01000056.1:0-1305 GCF_030158995.1 Acidovorax sp. SUPP2825
TCTCCCGGGACTATGAGCGGTTGCCGGAAGTGCTCGGCGGGCTACATTTTCTGGTGTTTGCAGTGCTCATGTTGCCCGCCGCTGCACGGGTGCTAGCTGCGGCGGGAAGTTCATAACACGCTCTAGTGCACCAGTTGGCGCCTGCTGGCGTAGGTAATGCGGGCGATCTGCCCCGCGCCTGCGCTGCCTGGAGTGCCCGTCCCTCCTAGCACGTCTTTGAATGCCCGGCTCAGCCTGTCTGCCAAGTCGCGCTGCGCATCCACTGATGGATTTCGCACGCTAGGAATTAACAGAGGTGGCAAGGGGATCGCTTGCAGTTCCATTGGATCGGAAAAGTTCAGCGGATCCCCGCCCACACAACAGGAAACCTCTCAAAACCTCCGAATTCGCAAGTTTTAGCGTTGTAACTCGTTGATTTATATGGGCGTCGATTAGCAGGAATTGGGGTTTTGAGAGGTTCCCAACAGTTTGGTGTGGTCGACGACGCTGTTGCGCTCTGGTTTTCAGCAGTACGCGCCTTCCTGCTCATTTACAACTATTGCTGCGTTAAATTGGCTCGCGACATTCCGACAGTACTTTGGCAACTGCCACTGGAATCATCCCAGCTGTAAGAATGAGTTGCCCATCACCAGAAACAAGCCTTGGCTCCATCTCTTTTACTAGCGCAAATATTTTCGCAATTTGCCAAACTCTATTTGATTCCTTAGGGGATTCGAATTTAACAAAAACACTAAATAAGTCATCCACCCCTCTGCCCTCTCTGTAGCAGGTTAATCTAGCATTGGGACTTTTTGTCGGCTCATCAATTAACCAATACAATTCCGTGACGACACCGGAACGAATGTCTTTAAGATTTTTCATGGCAAGAGATTTCCAGTGAACGCGTTAATATTCATCCGAGAATTGATCTGCTGAAGTAACTGTCCATCTGCTGATCGAGCAGGCCCAATTCCATCGAGTTTTGGCACCCTCATCATCTGATTCGCAAGAGAGTTTGGTATCTCCACCCGCAATGTGAAAACTGCTTCTTTATCAAATGCATAGAACTTTTTACCCCAAGCAGCAGCATCAGTTGCAGACTCAGCAAACCACTTATTCCCCATTGCTCCAGGACCTGGGCTAAATCCCCCAGATTTAGCCACGCTGTCTAACTCAGCCCGAGAGACCACACGATACAGATGGGAGCCTCTCACAACCCCATGTTTGACGAATCCGAATAGGGAGGAGTGGGCGCCAGTAGCCGTTTGAGCGTGATGAGGCCCAGCAGCGGTCTGCGCCTGGGTGCATGAGGGGCCTTGCAGGCCC
>NZ_BQXK01000057.1:0-1282 GCF_030158995.1 Acidovorax sp. SUPP2825
GGGAGCCTCTCACAACCCCATGTTTGACGAATCCGAATAGGGAGGAGTGGGCGCCAGTAGCCGTTTGAGCGTGATGAGGCCCAGCAGCGGTCTGCGCCTGGGTGCATGAGGGGCCTTGCAGGCCCGGTGGCTCAGACTTTCACCGTTTGCAGGCGCACTTGTGCCTTGCCAGTGGCGGGCTTGAAGAAAGCATCCACGCCCCGATGCAGGAACCAGGCCAGTCGCTTCATGTTGTAGCAGGCGGCCATCATCGTCATCCCCACCGTGGCGCGCGCCTGTCCGATGGTGCGCACGAACTTGCCCCCCAGGTGGCGGATACCGGCGAACACGTGCTCCACTTTGGCTCGTTTCTTTGCGATGCGCTGGTTGCGCCCCTTCTGGCATTCGCTCTGTGGTCGGCCCGCCTGCGCACGGCGCTGCATCGCATCCACGAATCCCAGCACTTTCAGCATCTGGCACCTTTGGCGGCTCGGGTAGGCTTTGTCCGCATGCACTGCCCGCCCGGTGTTGTGCATGTCCAGCACCTCATCGAAGTGGTGCCCGTCGTGCTCGCTGGCCGTGCCCGTGGCGAGGCGGCGGATGAAGCCGTGCTTGAGGTCCACGCTCACGCTGAGCTTGTAGCCGAAGTGGCTTTTGCCGTGCTTCTTCGTGTGCGTGGCCTCCACATCCTTTTGCCTGCGTCGCGCTTGGCTCCAGTCCGGCTGCCCGCCTTGTGCCAGCGTTCGCCGCTCCTGCTGGCCGATGTGCTGTCGGGGCGCGGGCACCAGCGTGGCATCAATGGCCTGCCCGCCCCGGGCGATGTAGCCGTGGCGCTGCAGTTGGGCATCCACCCCCTGGAACAAGGCCGTTGCCCCGCCCACGCCAAGGCGCTCGCCAAAGCGCCAGATCGTGTTGCGGTCCGGCACGTTCATCGCATCCTGCAACAGGCAAAACCGCTGGTAGCTCCCCCGGTCCAGCAACTGATACTCCATCTGCTCATCGGACAGGTTGTACAGCCGCTTCAACACCAGGATGCGCACCATCACCTCGGTGGGGTAGGCGGGCCGACCGCCCCGGCGGCCACCCCCGCGTTCGATCAAGGCATCCACCAGCCGGGCCAGTTCTGCGAAGTCGATGTGCCGCGCGATCACCTGCAGCGGATCGCCCACCTCATCTCTCTTGTGTTGGCGCGAGGCCTCAGCGAACAGGTCGAACTTCAGGGCGCTACGGGGAGTGATCATGGCAAAGGATGGAGCACGCGTTCTCGATCAACAAGGGACCGGATGGGTTTTGAGAGGTTCCC
>NZ_BQXK01000058.1:0-1232 GCF_030158995.1 Acidovorax sp. SUPP2825
CTTCTCGACGGCGGCCGAGCCCCCCGTGGCGGCCGCGGCATCGAAGCCGGTGGTGCGCACGGTGATGACCTTGGTCGCATCGCTGCTTTGCACGGTGGCGATGGCGTTGCCGGCGTAGATGGGGCGCTCGAAGGTGTCGGGGCTGTCGACCTTGGTGATGTCGCTGATCTGGGCGACGTCGAGCTTGGCGGCCACGCGGGGGGCCACGTTCTTGCCGCCCGCGGTGGCGGGGAACAGGATGTGGCTGTATTGGCTGGCAATGGCCAGCACCTGGGCGGCGACGTTCTCGGCCAGGCCGTCCTTGAGGCTCGCGCCATCGGCCAGGATGACCTTGCTGACGCCGGCGATCTGCGCGGCGGCCTGGGCGGCGGCATCGGCGCCGTTGCCCGCCACCAGCACGTGCACGTCGCCACCGCAGGCCACGGCGGCCGTGACGGTGTTCAGGGTGGAGGGCTTGATGCTGGCGTTGTCGTGTTCGGCAATTACGAGGGCTGTCATGTTCAGATCACCTTTGCTTCGTTCTTGAGCTTGTCCACCAGGGCGGCCACGTCGGGCACCTTGATGCCGGCGCCGCGCTTGGGCGGTTCGGAGACCTTCAGGGTCTTCAGGCGCGGCTTGACATCGACGCCCAGGTCTTCGGGCTTGACGGTATCGAGCTGCTTTTTCTTGGCCTTCATGATGTTGGGCAAGGTGACGTAGCGCGGCTCGTTCAGGCGCAGGTCGGTGGTGACCACGGCCGGCAGCGTGAGGGAGATGGTCTCCAGCCCGCCATCGACTTCGCGCGTGACGTTGACTTTGTCGCCGCTCACTTCCACCTTGGAGGCGAAGGTGGCCTGCGGCAGGTCGGCCAGGGCTGCGAGCATCTGCCCGGTCTGGTTGGCATCGTCGTCGATGGCCTGCTTGCCCAGGATGATGAGCTGGGGCTGCTCCTTGTCCACCAGCGCCTTCAGGATCTTGGCCACGGCCAGGGGCTGCAGCTCTTCGGTGGTCTCCACCAGGATGGCACGGTCGGCACCGATGGCCATCGCGGTGCGCAGCGTTTCCTGGCACTGCGCGACGCCGCAGGAGACGGCGATGACTTCGGTCACCACGCCCTTTTCCTTCAGGCGCACGGCCTCCTCGACGGCGATCTCGTCAAAGGGGTTCATGCTCATCTTCACGTTCGCGATGTCCACACCCGTGTTGTCCGACTTCACTCGGACCTTCACGTTGTAGTCCACCACGCGCTTGAC
>NZ_BQXK01000059.1:0-1191 GCF_030158995.1 Acidovorax sp. SUPP2825
ACCTCCGGCTCCACAGGCCGCCCCAAGGGCGCCCAACTGAGCCACCGCAACGTGGCGCGGCTGCTGGATGCCACCGAGGCCTGGTTCGGCTTCGGGCCCGACGACGTGTGGACGCTGTTTCACTCCTACGCCTTCGACTTCTCGGTGTGGGAGATCTTTGGGGCGCTGTGCACGGGCGGGCGCTTGGTGGTGGTGCCGTACTGGGTCAGCCGCTCGCCGCAGGACTTCCTGGCGTTGCTGCGAGCCGAGCGCGTCACAGTGCTTAATCAAACGCCCTCGGCGTTTGGGCAACTGGTGCATGCGGTGGAGCAGGACGGGCATGAAGGGCAGGGCGGTGCGGGCCTGTCGCTGCGCCATGTGGTCTTCGGCGGCGAGGCACTGGAGCCCGAGAGCCTGAGGCCCTGGTTTGAGCGCTTCGGCGATCAGAGCCCCAGGCTCATCAACATGTACGGCATCACCGAGACCACGGTGCATGTGACGTACCGGCCCATTACGCAGGCGGACCTGGAGGGCGGGCGCAGCCCTGTGGGCGTGGCGATTGCGGACCTGGGCCTGTACGTGCTCGATGGCAGCCTGAACCTGCTGGCGCAGGGCGTGGCCGGGGAGTTGTACGTGGCGGGTGAAGGCCTGGCGCGGGGCTACCTGAACCGGCAAGGCCTGAGCGCGGAGCGCTTCATCGCCAATCCGTTCACGAACACCGGCGAACGCCTGTACCGCACAGGCGATCTGGTGCGCTGGACGGCACAGGGCGAACTCGAATACCTGGGCCGAGCCGATCAGCAGGTCAAGATCCGGGGCTTCCGTATCGAGCTGGGCGAGGTGCAGTCGCAGCTGCTGGCCCAGCCCGAGGTGCGAGAGGCCGTGGTGCTGGCCAGGCAAGGAGCGGGCGGGGCCAGGCTGGTGGCGTATGTCTCGCTGAACGATGCGGTCGAGGAAGGGGTGCTGAAGGAGCGGTTGGGTCAGGTGCTGCCCGATTACATGGTGCCGTCCGCCCTCGTGGTGCTCGATGCCCTGCCGCTAACGGTCAACGGCAAGGTGGACCGCAAGGCGCTGCCGGAGCCGGAGATGGCCGGGGTGCAGCAATACGAGGCACCGCAAGGCGAGCTGGAGGAGATGCTGGCGCGCATCTGGGCCGAGGTGCTGGGCGTGGAGCGCGTGGGCCGCCGGGACGGCTTCTTCGAACTGGGCGGG
>NZ_BQXK01000060.1:0-1057 GCF_030158995.1 Acidovorax sp. SUPP2825
GACGTGGAGGTGATCGGCGAGCACGTGGGCAACGTCGGCACCTACAGCCGCAACACGGACATCGCGCCCATCAATCCCATCTCCGGCGCGCCGTACTTCGTCCTCAAGGCGGCGGGCTGGGGCAACGGCTGGGCGGCGGGCAATGTGCTGTTCCTGCCCACCGTGGGCGCGTACTACCCGTTTGCCGCCATCCGTGCGGTGCAACCGGGCGTAGCGAGCGCCATCGACTACTCGTTCGAGCTGCTGCCCCGCGGCAACGTCGACCGTCCGCCCTCGGCCTGAGCCCTTCCCATCACCACAAGACACCCAGGATCATCATGAGTACTTCCATCAAAGTTTTCGACTCCGGCCAGGCCGGTGCGCCGGTGCTGTCCGGCACGGCCGGCGCGCTGCGCGCCGTGATCAAGGCTTGCCTGGTCGATGGCTTCGGCGCCGGCGCCGTGGCCTCGCTCAACGTCACGGCCGGCGTGGCCACCGCCACCTATGCCTCGGGCCATCCGTACCGCGTGGGCTCGGTCGCCCTCTTTGCCGGCGCGACCGGCGACGGCCTCAACGGCGAGCGGCGCATCCTCACGGTCGCCGCCGACCGGGTCACCTTCGCGGCGCCCGATGCGGCGGCGGGCGGGGCCGCGGGCAGCATCACCAGCCGCATGGCTGCGGCCGGCTGGCAGGAGCTGTTCGCGGGGCAGCTCGCCAACGTGATCGCGCTCAAGCCATCGGTGCCCGAGGCCACCGGCTGCGTGCTGCGCCTGGACGACACCGGCACCACCACGGCGCGCGTGCTCGGCTACGAGTCGATGGGCGATATCAGCACCGGCACCGGCCCATTCCCCAGCGCGCTGCAGGTGCCGGGCGGGCTCCATTGGCCCAAGAGCAATGCGGCATCGTCCGCGGCGCGGCCGTGGCGCTGCGTGGCCGGCGATCGCTGGCTGCTGCTGTGGATCGCGCCGGTCGATGGCATCACGCACGGCGGTCTGTTTGCGTTCGGGGACCTCCTGTCCTACCGCAGCGGCGATGCCTACGGCTGCGCGATCTTCGGCGGCTTGACCGCGGACGT
>NZ_BQXK01000061.1:0-1016 GCF_030158995.1 Acidovorax sp. SUPP2825
GGCGTGTTCAGATGGTCCGCATCGATGGCATACAGCCTGCCGTTGATCTGCGCGGCAATGGGCATCGGCCCGTTCGCGGTGGGCAGGTAGATGACCTCGGTGCTGTCCATCTCGCCCGCCAGTGCTGCGCTGTCGCTGCTCCGCCGGCTGCCGTACTGCCCCAGCACGGTGCTGCCGATACCGTCCTCCGCATAGACGGTCTGCTGGGTGAGGGCTGGGTTGTTCGCCCCGGACAGCCGAGCATCGCTCTTGAACACGCGCTGGCCCAGGGCGTTGTAGGTGTAGCTCACAGCCAGTGCGTTGGCCGGGTCGGCGTTGGGCCCCGCCTTGGCGATGCGGCCGTCCACGCCGTAGTGCAGGTAGCTGTCGCCCTTCCTGGTGATCGATCCGGTGGCGTCCTGGTTGTAGCTGACGTTGGTGGTCTGCGCGCTGCCGCCCGCGGGCGTGAAGGTCTGCGTGTAGCCGCCCAGGCGGTTGCTGTTGCTGGCGAATTGGTAGTCGCGCTGCAGCGTGGCGGTGCCCCCTGCCGTGCTGCTGCTGTAGTAGCTCTGGCTGCGGTTGCCGTTGGCATCCCACGCGTAGCCGCTGGCGTTGGCCCCGATGGTGTCGCTCAAGGTCGTTCCGCTGGGCAGCGTCAAGGTGTTGGGCGCGCTGTGCGCGCTGGCGGTGAGCCGGCCCACGGCGTCGTAGCTGTACGCGCTGGTGAGCGCCACCTGCTGCGCCACCGTGCTGCTTTGCGTGGGCAGCATGTGCTGCTGGGTGATCTGCGCGATGCGCCCGGCGCTGTCCCAGGTCAGTTGCAGCAGGGCGCTGGCGGCCAACTGGCCCGCGCTGGTGTAGCTGCGCTGCTCGGCCAGCGGCGCGGGGTTGCCGGGGGTCTGCACGAAGCCGGGCCATTGCCAGCCGGTGGCCTGGCCCAGCGGGCTCCAGGTGATGCCGCTGACCAGCGGCTGGCCGTTCCACTGCAGCCCGGTGAGCTGGCCGGTGGCGTCGTACTGGTGCACCAGTTGGCGCCC
>NZ_BQXK01000062.1:0-881 GCF_030158995.1 Acidovorax sp. SUPP2825
TAAGAGTGGCTAACACCACTTCCTCCGGGGCCTCCGCAGAGCAGTTATGCTCGCTGCCCTCATGGCACGACGACCCGTTAGTAAAGAACTGTGGCGGCAGCTACAACCCCTGATCCCAGCCTTCGTGCCATCGGCCAAAGGCGGTGCTCGCAAGCTTGCAGTGAGCGATGAAGCCGCCCTCAACGGCATCCTGTTCGTTCTGCAAACAGGTATTCCATGGGAAGACCTCCCCCAATCCCTGGGATACGGCAGCGGCATGACCTGCTGGCGACGCCTGCGTGACTGGAACGCCGCTGGTGTCTGGGAGCAGTTGCACCAGGCCATGCTCGTGCGTCTGCGCGAGCAAGATCAGATTGATTGGAGTCGTGCCAGCATCGATGGCTCGTCGGTTCCAAGCCCCCGGGGGGCCAGGAAACAGGCCCCAACCCTACGGACAGAGGCAAGCTCGGGAGCAAGCGGCACATCGTCGTAGACGCCCGGGGCATCCCGTTGGTAGTGCTGGTCAGTGGTGCGAACCGGCACGACTGCATGATGTTCGACAAGTGTATTGACGCCCTGCCGCACGTTCGAGGACTGCGCGGCAGGCCCAAGCGCTGGCCCTGCAAACTGCACGCTGACAAGGGCTATGACTACGCCAAATGCAGAGCACACCTGCGCAGCCACGGCATATCAAGCAGGATTGCCAGGCGGGGGATAGAAAGCAGCAAGCGCCTGGGCAAGCATCGCTGGGTGGTGGAGAGAACCCATGCGTGGTTTGCTGGCTTTGGAAAGCTGCGCATTCGCTTTGAGCGGCGACTGGACATCCACCAGGCGCTGCTGAAATTGGCCGCAGCCATCATCTGCTCGCGGTTTGTTGAGAGGTCGTGTTAGCCACTCTAAAG
>NZ_BQXK01000063.1:0-878 GCF_030158995.1 Acidovorax sp. SUPP2825
TAGAGCGTGTTATGAACTTCCCGCCGCAGCTAGCACCCGTGCAGCGGCGGGCAACATGAGCACTGCAAACACCAGAAAATGTAGCCCGCCGAGCACTTCCGGCAACCGCTCATAGTCCCGGGAGAGCCTGCGGAACCTCGCCAGCCAACCAAAGCTTCGCTCCACCACCCAGCGCCGCGGCAGCAGTACAAAGCCTTTCTTCGCCTCGGGCAGCTTCACGATCTGCAGATCGATGCCGTTGTCCTGCGCCGCCTTGGATGCCGCCTTACCCGTGTAGCCTTGGTCTGCCCAGGCCCGTTGCACCGTATGGCCAGTGGCCTGCTGCACGTCCTCGCACAACTGGTGCACCTGAGCGCGCTCTTGCTCGTCGGCCGGCGTGACATGTACCGCCAGGAGATGGCCCAGCGTGTCCACGGCCATGTGCACCTTGCTGCCTCGCTTGCGTTTGTAGCCGTCATAGCCTGCACGTGGGCCACTCTCGCAACTCGATTGCAGCGTTCGCCCGTCCATCACCACGACGCTGGGCTGGCCCTGGCGCCCTTGGGCCACGCGGATGATGGAGCGCAGATCAGAGACCATGGCCTCGAAGCAGCCCGCATCCAGCCACCGCCGGCTCTGCTGGTAAACCGCTTCCCAGGGCGGCAGATCGTTGGGCAGCATCCGCCAGGGCGCTCCCGCGCGCACCAGCCAACGCAGCGCGTTGAAGACTTCTCGCAGATCATGCTCGCGCTGGGGCGCGTGCTGGTCCATCAGGGTCAGGTAAGGCGCAGCGAAGCTCCATTCTTCATCGCTGACGTCTGTTGGGTAGGGCTTGCGGGGCATCTGCAAACTCTACCCTTGGCTTCGCTCTCACGGAGCAAAGTTCATAACACGCTCTA
>NZ_BQXK01000064.1:0-860 GCF_030158995.1 Acidovorax sp. SUPP2825
CGGGGCAGTCCACGTGGGCGTAGTGGCGGTTGGCCGTTTCGTATTCCACGTGGGCGGTGTTGATCGTGATGCCGCGGGCCTTTTCTTCGGGCGCTGCGTCGATCTGGTCGTATGCCTTGGCTTCGCCACCGAACTTGGAGGACAGCACCGTGGCGATGGCCGCCGTCAGCGTCGTCTTGCCATGGTCCACGTGACCGATGGTGCCCACGTTCACGTGGGGCTTGGTACGTTCGAACTTACCTTTTGCCATTTTTTCGACTCCGAAAAAAATTACACCAATACAACATAGGCGCCCGCACATTTTTTATGTGCGCACACCTTGAATTTGGTGCCCATGGCGGGAATCGGACCCGCGACCTCTCCCTTACCAAGGGAGTGCTCTACCACTGAGCCACATGGGCATTTCGAGACGATCACACACTCTCGAGACTAACCACTAACCAACTGCAAACTGGAGCGGGAGACGGGAATCGAACCCGCGTCATTAGCTTGGAAGGCTAGGGTTCTACCATTGAACTACTCCCGCATCGCCTTACAGGCTCCGCGTTGCGCCTAAGCGCCGCTTCATATTTGGTGGAGGGGACTGGATTCGAACCAGTGTAGGCGTAAGCCAACAGATTTACAGTCTGCCCCCTTTAGCCACTCGGGCACCCCTCCGAAGAATCCATGATTGTAGCAGCCTTTTTGCTGCAAAGGAGTTTTCCTTAATCTAAATTGCTTCAAGGAAGCAGATCAACCGAGTGCGATCGCGAGCGGTGTAGATGCGAGTACGGGCGCCGGGTCCGGTGCGTTGGGGTTGGAGAAGGCCCATGTCTTCATAGAAGCGCATAGCGCGGGTGGTGAGGTCGAACTCTTTGGCG
>NZ_BQXK01000065.1:0-854 GCF_030158995.1 Acidovorax sp. SUPP2825
GGGCCGTCGCCGCCGTCGTCGCCGAAGACGATCTCGACAGGCGACCCGGCCGGGTTGGCCGCCTGGCCGAAGATCAGATCCAGATCGCCCGCCATGCCCGCCCTTACGTCAGCGCCGAGGCGGCCAGAACCACCAGCCCGCCGGCCAGCAGCAGCGGGCTGTCGTCGCCCTCGGGCGTAGTGCCGCCGACCACGCGGAAGTCGCCACCGTGGTCGGCATCCGTCACGCTGCCTTCGCTGACCACGATGCCGGATGCGCCGATCCACACGCCCCAGCGCGGCACGCCCGCGACCATCACCAGCGCCCCGCCGGCGTCATCGGCATGCCACACCAGGGCGCCGTTGACGATGGAGGCGCAGGGCTTGGCGAGCACGATCTCGGCCTGCGGCGTGCCACCCGCGGCCCCGGCAATCGTCGTCGGCCGGGCGGTGGTGTGCAGCCGCACCCGGGCCCGGCCGCTGCCGGCGTCCGCGCGCGCGATCGTGGCCTCCAGCTGCGCGAGCGCGACCTCGGGGCCGATGCGCCAAGTACTCATGGTTGCGCCTCCAGCCGGTTGGCCGCGACGGGCCGGTAGTTGCCGGCCTGGTCCTCGGCCAGCACCAGCCACTGGTGGGCCATGGCGATGCCCTCGAACTCAAACGCGCCCGTAGCGGCATCGCTCCACGTCTCGCGCGCCAGCAGCTTGTCGCGCTGGCGCAGCAGCACCACGCGCGCCCGGGTGGGCAGGTTGGTGACGCCCTTGACCTTGGTGGTGCCCCAGATTCGAGCGCGTCCGCCGAACTCCATATCGCGCGCGATCCGCTCGATGGCGGAGGCCTGCAGGCGAGTGATCGCCCCCTGCACCGCGCCAATGG
>NZ_BQXK01000066.1:0-854 GCF_030158995.1 Acidovorax sp. SUPP2825
CTTGTGTTGGCGCGAGGCCTCAGCGAACAGGTCGAACTTCAGGGCGCTACGGGGAGTGATCATGGCAAAGGATGGAGCACGCGTTCTCGATCAACAAGGGACCGGATGGGTTTTGAGAGGTTCCCATTCGTATCCCTTTGGGATTTCAGAACTTTTCCACATCGATTCTTCCGGTATGTAATCTGAAGGAGTTTTAACGTCTTTGCCGGGCTCTTTATCTCCAGACTGGCAAGTTAACTTATTTTTGCTCCATTTTTTGCAATATTGTGTGTAGTCATAAGGACTCGCTTGTTTCCAAACTTTTTCGTTCGGATTAACCACGTCATAAACCTTGTCCAATGGATGACTGGGCGCCTCAAGCATCCCAGCAGTCTGCGCATCAATTGATGCCTGTCTATTCACCTCACCGCGTTTAACGGCGCGTTGGTGAGCATTCCCTGTCAAGCCCAATGGATCAATATAAGTAGTTGGTCTTTCAACGTAACGATATAAGTTGATTCCTCCCCCCAATCCAATGGGATCCTGCGTGATGTACTGCCCCAGGTGAGGGTCGTAGTACCTGAAGCGGTTGTAATGCAGCCCGGTCTCGGCATCGATCTGCTGGCCCTGCAACCGGATGCTCTGCTCGATCCGGTGCGGGTTGTATTCCTCCTGCACGTCTCCCCAGGCGCCGTAGCTGGCCGCCCAGGTGATCTCGCTGGCCTTCTCTCCGTTGCCATCCACCAGCCCGATCGGCGTGCCCAGGTGGTCGCACAGGTAGTGCCGGATGGTGAGCGGGTTGCCCGCTGCCTGGGCCTGTCGCTCGGCCTGCAACTGGCCCACGCTGCCCGCCATGGCCTGCGCCAGATCCTGCG
>NZ_BQXK01000067.1:0-817 GCF_030158995.1 Acidovorax sp. SUPP2825
TGTGTTGGCGCGAGGCCTCAGCGAACAGGTCGAACTTCAGGGCGCTACGGGGAGTGATCATGGCAAAGGATGGAGCACGCGTTCTCGATCAACAAGGGACCGGATGGGTTTTGAGAGGTTCCCAGATCAGTGGTTTCTTTTGCGGCACAGTAGGCCCCTGATTCGATACCGTGAGCAATACCTTGTGCCACTGGACTTAGCCGAGAGACCGTGGTCGGAATCTGCGCCACCAACGGGCTCATCGGAGATACCACTGCGCCGTTGACACCCGATGCCCCAGCAATGAATTCTGTGATGGCTGGGCCATACCGGTAGTAGGCACTTTGCACCCACGCCGCTGCTCTGTTGGCGATCAGTACCGCATTCAGTCCCTGCGGATCTATCGCATTCAGAGGATCGCCACCCACGTACCCAAAGCGATTCCACCCGCCATCCAGCCCGATCGGGTCGGCCTGGAAGTACCGCCCCGAAGGCGGGTCATAGGACCGGTTCAGGTTGTAGTTCAGTTGGGTCTCCTCATCGAACACCTGCCCCGGATACCGCAGGTCGAACTTCACGCCTTCTGCATAGGCTGCACTGCCCTGCCCGCTCTGTGCGTAGCCGGTCGCTCCCGTCGTCGGGTTCGCCTCCCCAAACCCCGTGATCAGCCATTGCCACGCCACCTGCCCCTGCGTGTTGGTGAGGCGCCGGGGCGTGTTCAGATGGTCCGCATCGATGGCATACAGCCTGCCGTTGATCTGCGCGGCAATGGGCATCGGCCCGTTCGCGGTGGGCAGGTAGATGACCTCGGTGCTGTCCATCTCGCCCGCCAGTGCTG
>NZ_BQXK01000068.1:0-674 GCF_030158995.1 Acidovorax sp. SUPP2825
GGATGGCCAGCAGCCCCACCACCATCTCCACCGAGCGCTGCATGGCAATGCCCACCCGGGTCTCCGGCACCACCCCCAGCGCCATCAGGCGGTGCGCCACTCCGTTGGCTCTCGCATTGAGCTCGCCATAGGTCAGGGTCTGATCCTCGCAACGCAACGCAATGGCGCCAGGCTGGTTGATTGCCTGCCGCTCCACAAGACGGTGAAGCGGCTGCGCATCCAGCCCGGCCCTCAGGGAAATGCCCTTTTGCCGCAAGGACGCGTCTTCCTCGTCATCAAGGACCGCCACTTCTACGGCCGCCATCGATGGCCTGCGGGCCAGCGCCTGGACCAGGCCTTCGAGGGTCTGCCTCACGTATTCCGCGACGCGCTGCGCTCCGACTTGCTGCGCAATATGCGCCACCAGCTCGAAGCCGCCATCCCTGTCATTCACATACAGCCCGAACGGATAATTGGTGCGCTCCCGCGTTCCAAGAATTTCCATGCCTTCCCAGGACTGGCCTGAATCCTCAGACGCAGATGCCCCGTGGCGGTAGTTGAGCAAGGTGGTGAACAGCGGCACCCCCGCCTCCAGCCCGCTGCAGCGCTGCGCCAGCGACAGGCTCGCATGCTCGTGCTCCAGCAGCCCCGTCAGCGCAACATGCGTCTGCCGCAACGCCTGAGCCACCGCCTGC
>NZ_BQXK01000069.1:0-597 GCF_030158995.1 Acidovorax sp. SUPP2825
CCAAGGAACACAGCAACCGCCAGGATCCCAACGGCAAGGGCGGGTGCGAGTTGTGCGCCATCGGCGGGCCGGTCATCCTCTCCAGCGGCCAGAAGCTCATGGACGAGACCGACTTCACCCTGCCCGGCCCCTCCCCCGAGTTGGCCCTGGTCTGGCGGCGGCGCTACCGCTCGGGGCTCGCCGAGGACGGCCCCTGGGGCCGCGGCTGGAGCCACCCGATGGCGCAGGAGCTGCGCCTGTCGGCCGACGGCATGGTGCTGCTGGACGAGGCGGGCCGCCATGTGCCGTTGCCGCAAGTCGCCGTGGGCGGCGACTGGTTCGACCCGTATGAGAAGTTCACCGTGCGCCACCCGGAAGAGGGCCTGTGGGTCATCGCGCACAAGGGGGGCCTGGAGCACCACTACCGCCAGCATGCCCCCGAGCAGTGGCGCCTGCCCCTGGCCCGGATGCAGGATGCGAACGGCAATGCGGTGGCGCTGCACTGGGTGGCGGGTGACGCCGATGCAGGCACGGGCGAGGTGCTGACCTGGAGCGCACGGCAGGCCCGCGAGCAGGCCATGGCAAAGGGTGCGGCCAGTGGCGCTGCGAGCGCAGGGA
>NZ_BQXK01000070.1:0-511 GCF_030158995.1 Acidovorax sp. SUPP2825
TGATGGCCGTGGACAGCCTGCTCGATACCGCGACCCTGCAAGCGGCCCATGCCCGCAGTGCGTTGCTCACGGACCGCCATGCCGACGGCTGCATCGCCAGCGAAGCCGCCGCTGCCCTCTGGCTGCAAGCCGCCTCGGACACGCGGGACGCCAACGGGCGCGGGCTGGTGCTGCACCCGCCGGCGCTGGCAACGAATGCCACCGCGCATCGACTTCCCCAGCAGGCCCCGGAGCCCGAGGCGCTGCAACACGCCTTGCGCTCTGCCCTGGCCCATGCCCGCTGGCAAGCAGACAACGTGGGCTACACCGTCTCGGATTTCGATGGCTCCACCTGGCGGGCGATGGCACAGATTCCCACCCGGGCCCGGATAGGGCCAGGGTGGGACCCCATCGACTGGGAGCCCGCCGCCGTGATCGGCCAGGTCGGTGCCGCCACGGGCCCGGTGCATTGGGCCCTTGCCGCACAGCGCCTGCGCCACGATGCGCGACCGCCCAACTCCATCCTGTCGTG
>NZ_BQXK01000071.1:0-501 GCF_030158995.1 Acidovorax sp. SUPP2825
GGAATTCCCGCCGCCGCGTTCGCTTCGCCGTCATTCCCAAGCCCAGGCTGTGCTGCTTCATGTGACTTATCGTCTCAGGGCTTCATCTCCATGCCAAGCATGTCGTGGGGCGATTTATGCAGACCTTCCTTAGGTAGCGCGCTGATGTACAAAGCGGGTCATAAAAGGGAGTTAAGAAATGGCAGAAGTTAAGCTCATTGACGTTCTCGCTCTCTGGGCGCCAAGGCTTGAGGGAAACCTGTTGGAAAAGGGTGGGGAAAATGTTGCTAGTCAGTTGCGACGTGTCATCGTGCCTGCGCAAAAAATTGCTGGTGAACCGACAGATTTTTCATTCATGGCATTTCCCTATCCCCGACTGTCTGCTGAGCAGCTAAAAGGGAGCCTCTCACAACCCCATGTTTGACGAATCCGAATAGGGAGGAGTGGGCGCCAGTAGCCGTTTGAGCGTGATGAGGCCCAGCAGCGGTCTGCGCCTGGGTGCATGAGGGGCCTTGCAGGCCC